>DASVHW010000353.1 GCA_036382395.1 Candidatus Binatia bacterium
GGCTGGTCCGGGAGAGTCGAAGTAGCCGTCGTTGGTCCCGTGTAGAAAAACGACACTGTTGCTATCGGCGACAACGAGATCGGCGCCGTCATGAGCGTCAAAATTGGCGACGACGAGCGCCGTTGGAATGAGTCCGATGAGTATGTCGTTGCTGATACCGAAGGTACCGTCGCCTTTGCCCAGTACGACGGTTGCATGCCCCGCCTGGTCGGCCGTAATCAAATCCAAATGCCCGTCCGGCAGCCCCGCCGGCGAACCAACGTCAGCAAGCACCAGAATCGGGAGTGCATCGCTGGGCGTCGATCCGGAGAACGGCACTCGGATCCCAGTGCTGAAGATCACCGACTGTGCGACGGCGACCCCGCTGGCCACCAGAAGTACCGCGCTCAACCCACAGATCCGTCCTGCCACTCGGCTCACGTCAATCACAACGATTCTCCTCATCCCTCAGCGAATCAATGCGCCAATGCGCTCCCACCGCGCCCACCGGTCCGTGCCGTCCCACGACCAGTAGACGGCAAAGGCTTTGCCCTTCACCTCGTCCACGTCCACGAAACCCCAGAAGCGGCTGTCGTAACTGCGATCCCGATTGTCACCCATCACGAACACATGCTCCGGCGGTATCGTCACCGGCCCGTAGTTGTCGCGCGGGCTGTTGTCATGTCCTTTGGCGTCGCCATCGGCGAAGTAACCGTACGGATCATCCCACGGCGCACCATTGATGTAAACGTGCTTCTCACGGACCTGAACCACATCGCCGGCGACCCCCACCACCCGCTTGATGAAATCCTTGCTGGGATCGACGGGATAGACAAACACGACGACGTCGCCTCGGTGCGGTGTGCTCAGCGGAAGCAGGCGCGTGCCGAGAATTGGCAGGTGCAGGCCGTAGATGAACTTGTTGACCAGAATATGATCACCGACCTTCAAGGTCGGCAGCATCGAGCCGGACGGGATTTTGAATGCCTGCACCACGGAGCTGCGGACGACCAACGCCAGCAGCAAGGCCACGGCACCCGCCTCGGTGTACTCGCGCACCGCAGATTTGCCGCGCCGTTGTCGGGCGACCGGGCCTGGCCCGTCGGAATTGGCGCTGATGGAAGGTGCGGGTTCAACGGATGATGACATGAATTTCAGTGCCGGGTCCGCATCGAACCCAGCAATGATAAAGCAAACGACCGGCGCGCGCTACGCTTCGACCTTGAGGACCGCGAGAAAAGCCTCCTGCGGGATTTCCACGCGCCCCACCTGCTTCATCCGCTTCTTGCCTTCCTTTTGGCGCTCCAACAGCTTGCGTTTGCGGCTGATGTCGCCACCGTAGCATTTCGCGGTGACGTTCTTCCGCAGCGCCTTCACGGTCTCACGGGCGATGACCTTGCTGCCGATCGACGCCTGGATGACGACCTCGAACATCTGTCGTGGGATCAACTCCCGCATCTTCTCCGCCAGCTCGCGCCCGCGGTGGTACGACCGTTCCCGATGCACGATGAGTGACAACGCATCGACCGGATCGCCGTTGATACGGATGTCGAGCTTCACCAGGTCCGACGGCCGCACATCCAGGAAATCATAATCGAGCGAGGCGTACCCTTTACTGACCGACTTCAGCCGATCATAAAAATCGAGCACGATCTCGTTCAGCGGCAATTCATACGTCAGCATGGCGCGGCCGCGACCGAGGTACTTGATCTCGCGCTGGCGGCCGCGCTTTTCCTCGCACAACTTCAGCACGCCGCCGAGAAACGTCTCCGGAAGATGGATGGTCGCCAGAATGATGGGCTCGTCGATGGTGGCGATATCTTGCAGCGGCGGTAGCTTCGCCGGGCTGTCGACCGTCAGCGTCTCGCCCGTGATCGTCGTCACCCGGTAGGCCACCGTCGGCGCCGTGGTAATCAGGCTCAGCCCGAACTCCCGCTCCAAGCGCTCGCGGATGATCTCCATGTGCAGCAGGCCGAGAAAGCCGCAGCGGAAGCCGAAGCCAAGCGCCACGGAGTTCTCCGGTTCGTAGGTGAACGACGCATCATTGAGGCGGAGCTTTTCGACCGCATCCCGCAGCGCGCCGTATTGCGAGGTATCAGCCGGATAGAGCCCGCTGAACACCATGGGCTTGACCGCTTTGAAGCCCGGAAGCGGTGCCGCGGCCGGACGTGCCGCCTCGGTGATGGTGTCCCCAATTTTGGTTTCGTGCACCTCCTTGATGCCGGCCATCACAAAGCCGACCTCGCCTGGTCCGAGGCATTCCGTCTCTTGCGGCCGGGGATTGGCCACCCCCACCCGTATCACCTCGTAGGTATTGCCGCTCGCCATCATGAGGATCCGGCTGCCCTTACGCACGCAACCGTCGAAGACACGCACGAGCACGACCACGCCCTGGTATGAATCAAACCAGCTATCGAACATCAAGGCGCGCAACGGCGCGTTGATGTCGCCGCGCGGCGGGGGAATATGTTGCACGATGCCTTCCAGCACGTCCTCCGTGCCGGTGCCTTCTTTGGCGCTGGCCAGGATGGCATGGGTCGCGTCGAGGCCAATGATCTCTTCGATCTCGCTGCGCACGCGGTCCGGATCGGCGCCGGCCAGGTCGATCTTGTTGATGACCGGGAGAATCTCCAAATTGTTGTCCAACGCCAGGTAGGCGTTGGCCACCGTCTGCGCCTCCACGCCCTGCACCGCATCGACGACCAGCAACGCCCCTTCGCAGGCGGCCAGGCTACGGGACACTTCGTAGGTAAAATCGACGTGACCGGGCGTGTCGATCAGGTTCAGCATATACTCTTTGCCATCGTGTGCGGTGTAGTGCAGCCGCACCGAGCTGGCCTTGATCGTAATGCCGCGCTCCCGCTCCAGGTCCATGCTGTCGAGGATCTGGGCGGTACGTTCCCGTTCCGTAATCGTCCCGGTGAACTCGAGCAAGCGGTCCGCCAGCGTCGATTTGCCGTGATCGATATGGGCAATGATCGAAAAGTTACGGATCTGAGCAATATTCATACAGCAGCGTAGTCAGGCTACGCTTTGGGACTCGGGTGCTGGCGGAAGAACTCGACCGTCTGCCGCAGGCCGTCCTCCAGCGCCACCTGCGGCCGCCAACCGAGCACCCGCTGCGCCAGAGCGTTGTCGATCACACTGCGCCGCTGTTCCCCGGCTTTCGCCGGCCCATGCTGCTCAGCGGCCGCACTGCCGCAGAGGCGCGCCAGTGAGCGACAAATCGTATTGACATCGGTTTCAATGCCCGTTCCGAGATTCACCGCACCGCAGAACTCCGACTGCAGCGCGGCGAGGTTGGCGCGCACCAGATCCACAACGTACACGTAGTCCCGGGTCTGCGTCCCGTCTCCATTGATGATCGGCTGCTCGCCGCAGAGGAGCTTCTCGGCGAAGATGGCGACCACTCCCGCTTCACCGTGCGGGTTCTGGCGTGGTCCGTAGACATTGGCGTAGCGCAAGGCCGCGTAGGACATTCCGTAGGTCACCGAGTAGAAGAACAGATAGCGTTCGGTGGCCAACTTCGCCACACCGTAAGGACTCAGAGGCTCGGTCTTGTGCGTTTCAGGTGCGGGAAAGGCCTCTTGTTCACCGTAGATGGCGCCTCCGGTCGAGGCGAACAACACGCGCCGCAGGCCGTGCTGGCGCCCCTGCTCCATCAGGTTGAGGAATCCGAGCAGATTGACCCGGGCATCGAAAATCGGATCGGCGACCGAACGCCGCACATCCATTTGCGCCGCGTGATGGCAGAGCACCTCGGGCTGTTCGCGCCGGAACACCTCGCCGACCCCGGTGTCCTGCACGTCGAGTTGGTAAAAGTGCGCCTTCGAGTTGAGGTTCTCACGCCGTCCCGACGACAGGTCGTCGATGATCGACACCTGGTGGCCTGCCGCCACAAACGCATCAGATACATGCGAGCCGATGAAGCCGGCCCCGCCAGTCACAAGGATTCTCATAGGGCCTCGGTTCCGAGCAGTCCGCGGAAGTAGTCGATGGTGCGTTGAAGACCTTCGTCCAAGCTCACCTCCGGCTCCCATTTTAGCGTTTGGCGGGCACGGGTAATATCCGGCTGACGAATGTGTGGATCGTCCTTGGTCCGCTCGTCTTTCGGTGAAACGAAGACGATCTCCGATCTGCCGCCCGTCAAGCGATGGACCCTCTTGGCAAACTCCAACACCGTCATCTCGATCGGGTTCCCGAGGTTCACCGGCTCGACCTCGGCGGATTCCAGCAGCCGGACCATCCCCTCGACGAGGTCGCTGACGTAGCAGAAGCTCCGGGTCCGCGAGCCATCGTCGTAGACGGTCATCGGCTTGCCGCGCAGGCCCTGAGCGATGAAGTTGGTCACCACACGCCCGTCATCCGGACGCATGCGGGGGCCGTAGGTGTTGAAGATGCGGCAGATCCGCGTATCGATGCCGTGGTAGCGATGGTACGCCATGGTCATGGCTTCGGCGAAGCGCTTCGATTCGTCGTACACGCCGCGCGGACCAATGGGGTTGACGTTCCCCCAGTAGGATTCCGGCTGCGGGTGGACCTTGGGGTCGCCGTAGACCTCCGAGGTCGATGCCAGCAGGAACTTGGCGCCGTGGGCGCGGGCCAGGCCGAGGGCCTTGTGGGTACCCAGCGCGCCGACCTTCAGCGTCTTGATCGGCTCGCGCAGATAGTCGACCGGGCTCGGCAGGGAGGCGAGGTGCAGAATCGCATCCAGCTTGCCCTCAACGTAAATGTACTCAGTCACATCGTGCTTGATGAACCGAAACCGGTCGTGACCGGCAAGATGGCTGATGTTGCGAGCATGGCCGGTGAACAGGTTATCCAGTGCCACCACCGTGTGTCCCTGGGCCAGCAGGCGGTCGGCCAGGTGCGAGCCGATGAAGCCGGCACCGCCGGTGATCAGAATGCGTGACATGTTGTTTAGCTCTCCGCAGTCAGCTATCAGCTCTCAGCTTCCGATCAAAGCGTAGCCCTCGGCAGATGCAATCGTTCTCCTTCAGGCTGATTGCTGACTGCTGATCGCCGCAGGCTCCGTTCACGGCCTCACCGGCGGCCGCCCGACCGAATAGTACACGAAGCCGAGCTCCCGCATCTGGTTCGGATCGTAGATATTCCGGCCGTCAAAGATCACCGGCCGCCTCATCAACTGGCGCATGCGTTCGAAATCCGGTCGACGAAACTCGTTCCACTCCGTCACCACCAGCAACGCATCCGCATCTTGGAGGGCATCGTAGTTGACGCGGTGATACTGCACGCGGCTGCCGAAAATCCGTTGCGCCTCGGCGAGCGCCTCCGGATCGTGCGCGTGCACCTCGGCCCCCGCCGCCAGCAGGGCTTCGATGATGCTGACCGCCGGTGCCTCACGCATGTCGTCGGTCCGTGGCTTGAACGCCAGGCCCCACAACGCGAAGCGCATGCCCCGCAGGTACTCCCCGAAGTGGGCCTTGACCTTCTCGACCAGCGAGCGCTTCTGCAATTCGTTGACCTCTTCGACGGCCCGCAGCAACTTGAAGTCGAGCCCGTTCTCCTCGGCGCTGCGGATGACGGCCTTCACGTCCTTGGGAAAACAGGACCCGCCGTAGCCGACCCCCGGGAACAGGAAGTAGTGGCCGATGCGCTGATCGAAGCCGACTCCCCGGCGGACGTCCGAGATATCCGCACCCACGCGCTCGCACAGATTGGCGAACTCATTTATGAGCGAGATACGCGTCGCCAGCATGGCGTTGGCGGCATACTTGGTCATTTCAGCGCTGGCCGCCGACATCACCAGGATCGGTTGTTCGGTGCGCACGAATGGGCCGTACAACTCCTTCATCAGCTCGATGGCCCGTTCGCTGTCGCTCCCGATGACCACCCGGTCCGGCCTCATGAAGTCCTCGACGGCGGCACCCTCCTTCAAGAACTCCGGGTTGGAGACTACCGCGAAGCTGTGATTGGTCCGCGAGGCCACCACCTGCCGCACCCGTTCGGCCGTACCCACAGGCACCGTGCTCTTGTTGACGATCACACGATAACCGTCCATGGCCGTGGCAATTTCGGCTGCCACCCGGACCACCGCGCCCAGATCGGCAGCGCCGTTGTTCCCCTGCGGTGTGCCGACGGCGATGAAGCAGATGAGCGACTGGCGAACGGCAGCGCTCAGGTCGGTGCTGAATGAAAGCCGCCCCTCCGCCAGGTTGCGCTTGATCAGTTCCTCGAGGCCGGGTTCGTAAATCGGAACGATGCCCTGGTGCAGGCGAGCAATCTTCTCGGCATCGATATCGACGCAAACGACGTCGTTACCGCTTTCGGCGAAACACGTGCCCGCCACGAGGCCTACATAGCCCGTGCCAACGACACATACTTTCACGGCTCCTCCTCAACACCTGATGTTTAAAAGGGCCTGGCGGCTGGCCCCCAGGCCCTTGTCTCATGGCCGGTCATCGCGAACGCATCGCTACAAGAACGGCAAATTTATAGCCAGGCCCCCGAGCGAAGTCAACGCAAGTGGTGGCATCCCGGATCTCCGCTGCTGGCACCACCTCAGGCACCGTCGATGTCGGTCAAGGCGACGAACTGCCGGTAGCGATGATCGATCTCGTCTTTCGTCACCGTGCGCAAACGATTCAAGCCAAAATCCTCCACAACAAAAGACGCGACGACACTGCCGTAGACAATGGCGCGACGCAGCCCCGCCTCCGAGGTGTCGCCGGAGCGCGCCAATTCTCCCATGAAGCCCCCGGCGAAGCTGTCGCCCGCGCCCGTCGGATCAAAGACTTCCTCCAAGGGAAAGGCGGGAACGGCAAACACCGAGTTGGCCGAGAACTGAATCACGCCGTATTCGCCACGCTTGATCAGTACCCGGCGTGGGCCCATGGCCAGCAATCGTCGCGCCGCACGCACAACGTTGCGCTCGCCGCTCAACAGCCGCGCCTCTTCGTCATTGATCACCAGGACGTGAACGCGCCCGAGCAGCTGCTCCAACTCGCTCCGCGAGCCGCTGATCCAGTGGTTCATCGTGTCACAGCCGATCAGCCCCGGCGCCGGCAGTTGATCCAGCACCATCGCCTGCAGACGGGGATCGATATTCGCCAAGAAGACGTACTGCGTGTCGCGATAACCCGCTGGCAACTGCGGCCGGAAATCGGCGAACACGTTGAGATCCAACTGCAGCGTATCGCGCTGGTTCATGTCCTCGTGGTAACGACCGGCCCAGTACCCGGTGAGGCCGGGCCGCTGCTGCAGCCCGGCGAGATCGATACCGCGCCCGGAGAGAAACTCCATCTCCTCGCTAGGGAAGTCCTCCCCCACCGCGGCCACCATACGCACCGGCGCAAAGAAGCTGGCGGCCACCGCGAAGTACGTTGCCGCGCCCCCGAGTGCACGGTCGGCTTTACCGTGCAACGTTTCGATGCTGTCAAAGAAGACTGAACCGACGACCAGGATACTCACGCTGTCCCTCGTTCTTCTCCCTCTCTCCAGCGGAGAGGCGACCGTCATGCGTGGCGCATATGGCTGATAGCATATGGCATATGGTCAGGAACCATAAACCAAGAGCCATATGCCATAAGCCATATGCCAGGGCTTGAGGCGAACGACACTTGACTCACACTCAACGAGTTTCATGCCTCAAGCCCTTTAGAGGTATTTCCCGATGATGATGTCGAGATCGCGCTTGGCGCTCTCCGGAATGCAGGCGCGGTCGGTGATGATTGCATGTTCCAGCGCCCGCGCACACGCACACGTCCGCGGAGAGTGCAGCTGCCCTACGGTCTCGGCAATCACCCGTTGTGCGGTCGCCACGTTCTCGCTCAGGATGCGCAAGATGTCTCCAATGACGACATCGGCTTCGGTTTCATGCCAGCAGTCATAGTCCGTCGCCAGCGCCAGAGTGGCGAAACACATCTCCGCCTCGCGCGCCAACTTGGCTTCCTGCAGTGCGGTCATGCCGATGATCGCCGCGCCCCATTGCCGATACCACAGCGATTCGGCGCGGGTCGA
>DASVHW010000354.1 GCA_036382395.1 Candidatus Binatia bacterium
GTTAGTACAGGCTGGAAGCCTATACCACCGGCATTGCGCCTCTTTGGCGCAACCCAAGGCGGATTCGCCGTGGTCGCGGACCACGCATTCCCTCACAGCCTCTGAGTCCTGAGTTTCGAGGGCTGAGATGGGTAGCGAGGAAGAACGGCGGGCGGTGCCAGGGAAGGGCAGGGCGGGCCCTCCACCAGCAGGATTGCGGGTACTCATCGCCGGGTTGTGGGTGGTGGCCGGTCTCGACCTGCTGTACTGGGTGCTGTTTTTCACCACCGGAGAGGTGCAGACAAGTCAGGACGCCATGTACCTGGATTGGGAGCGGTCCTTTCCCGCCGCCGATGCCTGGCTGGGGATTGCGGCGGTTGCCTGCGCCGAGGGACTGCGGCGCCGGCGGGCGTGGGCCGTCCTCTACGGCATCGCCGCGGGCAGCGCCTTCATCTATCTGGGGCTGATGGACACGTTGTACAACCTGCAGCACGGCATGTACCTGCATTTTGACGGCGCCATGCTGGGGGAAGTCGGCATCAACGTCGCGTGTTTCGGTTTTGGCCCGTTCCTGATGTGGTACGTCTGGCGCCACCGCCGCTGCCTGGATGCGTCGTAGTGTGGGCGGGGCCGGGTCTGTCCCGGAGTGGGGCGCACCCGCCTTGCCGCCGACGTCCCTGCTGTGCTAGCCGTCGAGGCGGGTCGTAGAAACGGGTACGGGTATGGAGCGGCTGATCAAGCGTTACGCCAATCGTAAGATGTATGACACACAGGCGAGCCACTACGTGACGCTTGATGGTGTCGCCGACCTGGTGCGTGCTGGCGAGGAGGTGCGCATCGTCGACAACGACAGCGGTGAGGATCTGACGGCGCTGATCTTTGCACAGATCATTTTTGAGGAAGAAAAGCGCAAGAACGGTCTCTTGGAGCTGCCGGTGCTGCGCTGGATCATCCAGCGGGGTGGGGCGACGGTACACGAAATTCTGAGTAGCGTTGATCGTGGTCGCGAGGCCATCGAGAATGTCCGGGAGCTGGCTGAGAAGGGGATGAAGCAGCTCCTCAAAGGTGGGGACACGAGCAGGCCCAAGGACCGCGGCGTGAAGAAGGGGGTTGCGGCCTCAGGCACGCGGCGGCTGCTCGATGAGATTTTGGAAGTGCCACAGAAGCAAATTGAACAGTTGCAGCACCGCATTGACGCACAAGTGCGTGCATCGATCGAACGGGTAACGGCACATCCCGCGATCCAGAATGAACTGCGCCGCATCGAAGCCAGTGTGAAAAGTCTGGAGCGGCAGCTGAGCCGGCTGCGGCGCGAACCGCCGCGCCCCCGCCCGCGCCGGCCACGGGGGAAGTGATCAATTCTCGCTTGCAGGAGCTGCGGCCCTCCATCGGTGGAGGGCTGAGGGCGCCCGGATCTATGCGAGGCTTTCCTTCCGCGGCGTATGCGTGACCCGTGCGTCGTAGAGCACCTTGCTGCGCGGCGGCACGGATTCGACCAACCAGACGTTGCCGCCGATGACGCAGCCTTCACCAATGACGGTGTCGCCGAGGATAGTCGCACCGGAGTATATGGTGACGTTGTCCTCGATGGTCGGGTGCCGTTTGCGGCGGCGGAACGAAGCCCCTTCCGTTCGGCGCGGGCTGAGGGCGCCGAGCGTGACGCCCTGATACAGCTTGACGTGGTTGCCGATGACGGAGGTTTCGCCGATGACCACGCCCGTTCCGTGATCGATGAAGAAGCTGCGCCCGATCTGAGCCCCGGGGTGGATGTCGATTCCGGTCTTGCCGTGCGCGTGTTCCGACAGGATGCGGGGGATCATCGGGACATCTTCCTTGTAGAGCTCGTGGGCGATGCGGTGCGTGGTGATCGCCTGAATTGCCGGATAGCTGAAGATGACCTCCTCGACGCTCTTGGCCGCAGGGTCGCCGTCAAACGCAGCAATGACGTCCTCGTTGAGGAGTGCCCGCAGCTCCGGCAGTGTGTTCAGGAGGCGCAAGACCACCGCTTCAGCCCAATCCGGGTCACGCGCAACGGTGGTACGACCGCATGCCTGCTCGTACTGGATCGCCCGCCCGATTTGCTCGACGAGGAGTTCGCAGGCCGGGTGCAGGTGTTCGCTGATGGAGTAACGCAAGTTCCCGCGGTTCAACGGGCGCGTGCTGTAGAAACCCATGAAGATGACGGGCTTGAGGTGATTCAGGGCTTCGATCACCGCGCGCCGGCTCGGCAGGGCGGCGCTCTCGAGACTGTCAATCTCTCGGTTGCCGGTGTAGCTGGCCGCAATTTGATCGACGGCGGCTTCGAGTTTGTCGTAGTGGCTCAGCAGTCT
>DASVHW010000355.1 GCA_036382395.1 Candidatus Binatia bacterium
GAGCGTAAGCTCAACTTCGGACAATTGGAGAGGTGTTTGCGCGTAGTGAGACAAGAAGGCGAGCACCCGAGCCACGGAGTTGAGATCGAGCAGTTTGCTCATGTCTGCCGTCGCGAGGAAAGCAACGCGGAAAATCGGCCGGCGATGGTCAACCGGGTCGTAGAGGATATGCACCTCCGGGGCCGTGGCATCAGTCGCGTGTTGATACTTCGCATGCCGCCGATAGCCGGCGCCGTAGCGTCTAGGCTGACAGTTCCATGCACGTTGGTATTCGACGATGCGCGCCGGCCAGGGGGCTACCCTGCCGCGGCGTGTGGCGCTTAGGAGCAGGCGATCAAAGCCGATCCGCGGGAGACTGGGATTGTGGCAAGAGCGGTTATAAGTAACAGCCCGGTGGTGGGGTTTGTGTACACAGGTGCCACTTGCGGTGCCACTTCGGCGGTGAAAAGGCGTGAGAACGGGTGGAAGCGGTTGAGGGTCTGTCGCGCGGGCGGTGTTGTCGTTTAGCGAGGGATTCGCATTTTCGCTGGATTTACGCTGCCTTCTTGAACGGCCTTCTAAGCCGTAGGTCGACGGTTCGAATCCGTTCTGGCGCATTGCCTTTCTTCTCGCGGTGGAGAAGCGATCACGGCGGCGGTTCACACTGCGCCTATCGCCATCCGACACATCCCGGTTGCGTGGTCGAAATCCGCTTCGTTCCGCTCCGGAGGAAACCCGCCGTCCGCCGAAGGCTCCATGCCGAAGGGGAATCGCGGGGCACGAGTCGCCGGGCACCACCGAACTCTACGACCGCACCGTCGACCAAGTCAGCCTCGACGAGATCGAGCGGATCTGATTCAGTGGTTCTCCTCCGGGCTGTTGTGGCCTCACCAGCTTTTGACACTCTCTGACATCACGAGTATCCGTGATCTATGAACGTCTCTCTCAGCCCCAAACTGGAGAAGCTCATCAACGACAAGGTCAAGACCGGCCTGTATCACGCCGCCAGCGAGGTCATTCACGAAGGTCTACGCCTCTTGGAAGAGCGGGACCGGCTCTATCAGGGGCGCCTCAAGGAACTCCGGCGCGAAGTGAAGAAGGGATTGGATCAACTGGATCGCGGCGAGAGTATTCCCGGCGAGCAGGTATTTGTCGAGCTGCGCGCCAAAGCACGGGAGCGGCGGCGCAAGGCGAGATGAGTCGCATCCGCTTCGCAGTTGACGCACGCCGGGACCTTGACGAGATTTGGGAGTACAGCGCGGAGCACGGCGGCGTCGATGCGGCGGAGCGGTTCGCCAATGCCATTGAGAAGCGCTGCCGGCTGCTGGCCACGGCACCCGGAGCGGGCCGCCGTCGCGACGAGTTGGGGCCTGGGCTTCGGAGCTTTCCGGTCGGGCCGTACGTAATCTTCTACCAGCGCGCCAAACGTGGGATCGAGATCGCCCGTGTGTTACGCGGCGCGCGTGATATCGCCGAGCTGTTCTGACCCGACCACCCTGCCCGACGCGTGGTCCGCTGGCGCGCCAGAGCCGCCGGCATCAAGACCAAGACCGGCTGTCAGACCCTTTGCCCTCCGGCGCAGACCTGCGGAGCACGAAGCTCTACGACCGCACCACCACCCAGGTCAGTCTCGACGAGATTGAGCGCATCGCGATTTGACCTAACTCTTATTTCAGGGGCTGACCTTCAGGCCCCGTTGGCTGGTGAAGGCAAGCTCGAAGTTGGCAATCGTGAGGAACTGCGTCGGGTGGGCCACGCTGTACTTGGCTCCACGTTTCGGATCGTACGGAACCCACGCACTCTCGTGCGTGCCCTACACCTCATCCGCGGTCACTGCGACGGCGAACGGTACGCCGAGCGCTTCAAAGTGCCGCTTCCCACAACGCACCTTGTCCGCTTCGCTGGTTCGAAGCTTCAGGAAATCTCGGGTCCCCTTGGTCTCGCGCACCAGATACAGCGCTTGGCCGTCGTGTTTGAGGATGGCCCAGTCGGGGTTGTACTTGCCGACCGGCGTGTCGATCTCGAACCAGCCTGGTAGTTTCAAAAAGAGCTTGATGTCCTCGCGTTGGTCCAGCCGGCGAGCGAACTCACGTTCCACCTCCGACTCGTAGACGACGTATTCGTAGACCGAATGGTCGACCGGCAGCGCGTTGAGGTAGTTGATCAGCTCCTCGTTTTTGAAGAGCATCATCTGCCACTCGGCGTCCCCGCCGGCTCCGTCGATCGGCTCATATTTGATTCCGTCGACAAGCAGGCGGTGTAGCTCGTGTTTGAGGATCGCTGCCACGGCGTCCATGAAGCGCTGCGGGTTGTTGAAGAACTCGGCGAGTCGACCCGATTCCTTGAGGATGCGCACCAGGGTCGAACGCCGGCTGGATGCGGCCGTCGCTGTCGAGCATCTTTTGTCCGACCAGCGCCACCCGAATGGCCTCGGCTGCATCGCGACCGATTGGTTGCTCTGCGCCGTCCACCACGCGGATGAGCTTGGCCAGTGCGGTAATGGGTACTTTGCCGAAGGTTACGCCGCAGTCTTCTTCGTACTCGGTCTGCAATGCGCGGGCGAAATCCTCATAGCTCTCGTTGGCCATGACGTAGAGCTTGTTCACCGACTCGTCGAAGACGCGCCGGCCGTTCTGGTCCACAGGCAGGCGCAAGCCGCGGCCGATCTCCTGGCGCTTCTTCACGGCGCTCCGGGTCTCGTTCAGCGTGCAGATCTGGAAGACGTTGGGGTTGTCCCACCCCTCACGCAGTGCGGAGTGGCTGAAAATGAAGCGCAACGGTTCGTCCAGGGTCAGGAGCCGTTCCTTCTCCTTCATGATGAGGTTGTACACCTCGTCATCGGCCTGCGTGTCGCCCCTGGTGTCCTTGAGTACCCCCTTCCTGTCCTGCGCGAAGTACCCGTTGTGCAGCTTGTCGATGGGCGCCTTGAGCCAGTCCAGCTCCCGGTAGCGTTCGTCCACGGCGGGTGCTGCCAGTTCCGCCTCGAAGGTTTCGGCGAACTTGCCCTTCACCGGCTGACCGGCTTCGTCGTAGTCGCGATAGTTGGCAACGCGGTCGACGAAGAAAAGGCTCAGCACCTTGATGCCCCGCGCCCGCACTTGCAGTTCTTTTTCCAGATGCCTCTTTACCGTGTGCTTGATCTGCGCTCGCCACACGTCGTCGCGCATACCGCCGGTTTCCTCACCCAGCTGCAGCACGCGGCCGTTGTTGAAGCGGAGGAACTCGTTGCCGGGCTCGGCAGTGATTTCGGCCACTGAAAAGCCTTGCTGGTAGCAAGCCCGCTCGTTGGAGAGCGCGAACAGGTCCGCCCCGTTCTTCACGGTGACCGCCTTCTCTTTCGGCCCCTCCGCTGTCTGCACGTGGATGCGCAGCTTGGCCTTGATGCCCTTCTTGTAATCAATGTGCTCCACGCGCACGAAGGCGTCGTTGGCGCCGCCGTCTGTTGTGGCGCTGGCGACGACGATCTGCTTGACCAGCTTCAGTTCGAAGGCCCGCACCGGATCGAGCCAGTATACCAGGTTGTAGGGATTGCGGTGGGTGGCGGAGTAGCGCAGGGTGCAGAGCGGGTTGAGTTGCTTCAGCGCTGCCATCTCAGCGCCCTCCTCGCCGCCTTCGACGCTCTGCGGCTCGTCAATGATCACGATGGGCCGCGCCGCCTGGATGAACTCGATAGGCTGACGTCCAGAGAGCCGGTCGCTCTCCTTGTAGATCACGGCCACGTCCTTCTTGTTGAAGGCCTGAATGTTGATGACGCAGATCTGCAGCGTGTTGCTCACGGCGAACTGGCGCAGACGGTTCACCTTCTTGGCGTCGTACACGAAGTGCTCGAACGGCAGTTTGTTGAAGAGGGCGCGGAAGTGCTCCGCAGTGATCTCGATGTTCTTCAGCACCCCCTCGCGGATAGCCACGCTCGGTACGACGATGATGAATTTCCGGAAGCCGTAGCGCTGAGACAGCTTGAAGATGCTGCGCAGGTAGACGTAGGTTTTCCCCGTCCCCGTTTCCAT
>DASVHW010000356.1 GCA_036382395.1 Candidatus Binatia bacterium
CCGCCTCCGGCACCTTGTCGATCGCTGGATCGACCTGGCAACCCAGCTCTCCGACCTGAAACGGGAGCCGCCTGCCGCTGGCAACAAATCTACCAAACGGGCATGATCACGTGCCGAGAACTACGGACTCTCCAGTTATGATGTATTACGACGCCCAGCACCCGAAGTACCGGCCTGCGGAAAATCCGCTCAACCTGGAGATGCAAATGCTCTCCAGTGCCGTGGAGCCGACGGATTTGAACGGGACGGCGACGCTCGTGTGGCGGTACCGCGATCCGAACAAACCCGACAAGGGACGCTCGCCGGAGTGTGCCTTCTGGAATCTCTGTCTGTGGGGTCCGTTTCTGCCAGGTACGACTACAGCTGCGAGCGCGTGACCATCAACAGTGGCCAGACCACGTACGCAACGGGCGGGTCGTGGACCATCGTGGTCAGCGGGCAGGATCCCGGCGTCCCCAACTGGCTGTCGACCGCGGGACGCCGGCGCGGGCTGCTCTGGTTTCCGTTGGTTTCTACCCAAAGAGACACCAAAGCCGCTTGAAGCGAAGGTGGTGTCGTTGGCCGAGCTCAAACGCCGGCGTACCGAGGGCAAGTCATGAAGGACGAACGCCCCGCGAGGATCCGCATCGAGGATTTCGCCACCCCACGGTTTTCGCCAAAGATGGCGCAGCTGCGCGCGTCGGTCGCGTCGCTCGCGGACCACCTGCACCTGGAGGTCGATGCGCTGCTCGCCGACGCCGCGGCGCAGACCGGCCTCGACGACTTCGGCGCCCCGGATTTCACGGAGCGGCTCGGAGTCCTCCTCTACGGGCTGCGGGAGGAGGCCGGTCTGTCGCCCTTCGGTGTGGTGACCAGCTACTCGCAACTGCTGCAGCTGGTGAAGAACCGGCTACTGATCCAGAACCTACTCACGCAGCATCCGGAGGTTCACGAGGTGCGTATCCATCAGCCCATCATCATCGTGGGGCTCCCCCGTACCGGGACCACGCATCTGCATAACCTGATGTCGGCCAACCCGGGTCTACGCTCGCTGCCCTACTTCAAGCGCATGCACGAGATGACCGTCGAGCATGCGCACGAGGAAATCCATCTCCTGGCCATCGTCTCGACCATGATGTTCGAGACGATGGCGGTTATGCCGACCTGGCTGGACTACTACCGAGCGCACGACCAGACGCCGCATTACGTCCACCTGAAGACCGTGCTCCAGGCGCTGCAGTGGCTGCCAGTGGCTGCGCGGCGGCACGCGCTGGGTGTTGAAGTCGCCGCAACATCTCGAGCAGTTTGGCCCGCTGACCACCGTGTTCCCCGACGCCACTTTCGTGGTAACTCACCGTGACCCGGTCGCCGTGACGGCGTCGATGGCCACCATGGCAACCTACTGTGCCCGCATGTACGTGGAACGGCCTGACCCGCTCGCCTTCGGCCGGCAGCGGTCGACTCGTATCGAGGACTTGCTGTCCGCGTGCGTCCGCGATCGTGCCCTGCTGCCCGCCGAGCGTTCGATCGACGTTCGATTCCACGGGTTTATGGCTGACGACTTCGCCATGGTGCAGCGGATTTACGCGCTTGCCGGCCAGCCGATGACCGCGGATGCCCGCGCGGCCATGGATACCTTCATGGCGACGCACCCGCGCGGCAAGTACGGCGCTGTCGTTTACGACCTCAGCCCCTTCGGCCTCGATCCCGGCGAGCGCCGCGCGGCGCTGCGGTTTTACGTCGACCGCTTCGGCGTGAAGGAGGAGCGGTGAGCGATGCTCGCTTGCAGAGCCGCTCAATCGCTCTGTCTGTGACGTTGCGACCGTAAGCCAGTCGTTCTATATGCGGGAGCGAGCAGACGGCGACGGAGGATAGCGTGCAGGACCGAGATCTCGCCGATATCGAAGCGATCAAGCAGCTCAAAGCACGCTACTTCCGGTTTCTCGATCTGAAGCGCTGGGACGAGTTCGGTCAACTGTTCACCGAGGACGGCCATCTCGACGCGAGCGACGATGTGCCGGATGCCGTCGTGACCGGCCGTGCGGCGATTGTCGATGTGGTGCGCGGCGGCGTCGGGGAGGCGATCACCTTGCACCACGGTCACATGCCAGAGATCGAGATCACGGGGCCCGGACGCGCGCGCGGCATTTGGGCGATGGAGGACTATCTCGAGTTTCCCGGCGAGCCTCCGGCGTTGGTCGTGCACGGCCGCGGCCACTACCACGAGGAATACGAGAAGGGTGCCGACGGCGCCTGGCGCATCAAGCGGCTGCGACTGCAGCGCCTGCACCTCGTTCACAACGGCCGCCGCGTAGTGCCGCCGCGCGGAACGCCCCGCGCGTGAGCCGCGTCGCCGTCGTAACCGGCCGGCCGCTCTTGAGACCGCAGCGCAGGATAGTGCACGCCATGTTCGTCGATGAAACTCAGGGACAGAAGGCCTTGCGCGCCGAATTGCGCGCCTCCTTCACGAAGCTGATCACGCCGGAGGTGTTTGCGGCGACGCGAAACGTGGAGAGCGGAGAGCTCTACCATCGGCTCGTCCGCCAGATCGGACGGGACGGCTGGCTGGGTATCGGCTGGCCCAAGGAGTACGGCGGCCGGGCGCGCTCGGCAACCGAACAGCTGATTTTCCTCGAAGAAGCCATGCTGGCGGGCGCTCCGATCCCGGTCATCACCCTCAATACCGTGGGTCCGGCGATCATGGCTCTTGGCTCTGATGAGCACAAGAAGAAGTTCCTGCCCGGGATCCTGCGCGGCGAGGTCCACTTTGCGATCGGCTATACGGAGCCTGAAGCGGGGACTGACCTCGCGTCGCTCACCACGACCGCCGTCCGCGACGGCGACGACTGGATCATCAATGGCACGAAGGTGTTCACCAGCGGCGCCGAGGGTGCCGACTACATCTGGCTCGCGGCCCGCACCGACCCTGACGCGCCCAAGCACAAGGGACTGACGATCTTCATCGTCGCCACGAAGTGGCCGCGAGCGCCGAGTTCGCTAGAACGGTGACGGCGAACATGATCGCGGCGCGACGCGAGGGTGTTCTCGCACGTGGCCGGGCACAGCACCAGCCGACCGGGGAGAAGTGAGGAAGGCCTTCGGTCGGACATTTTTTCTTTGATTCATCTCGATGAATGGCCTAAAGGGTGGCCGGACAGCGCCTGGTTTGTAATGAGCGCGAGTACCCCAATGATCAAAGGAGCAGACAATGAAGTATAGAGTTATCGAGTGGACCACCGGTGGCGTTGGTCAAGCATCGGTTGTGGCCATGCTGAATCATCCAGAATTGGAACTCGTTGGGGTGTACGCTCACAGCCCCGAGAAGGTTGGACAGGATGCCGGCACCCTGTGCGGTTTGGCGCCGATCGGGATCAAAGCCACGAACGATATCGATGCACTATTGGCGCTCAAGGCGGATTGCGTAAATTACGTTCCGCTCTGGCCGGACATTGATCACCTGTGTCGGATTCTTGAATCCGGAACCAATGTGGTCACCGCCGCGAGCTGGATCACCGGCCATAAGCTGGACAAGGAATACAAACACCCGTCAGGCAAGAAGGCCACGCAGCTCATTGAGGAGGCCTGCCAACGTGGTCAAAGCACAATCTACGGCAGCGGCATGAGTCCAGGGCTCGCAAATGTCCTCGGCTTAGTGTCTACAGCGGCGTGCACGCATGTAGACCATATAACGGTGACCGAATCGGTCGATGTTTCGAGTCATCACTCAGTCGAGACGTGGAAAAGCGTCGGTTACGGCTTACCGGTCGACCACCCCGATGTTCCGAAACTCATCAAGACCGGCACGTCGGTATTTGTTGATGCTCTGTACATGATGGCTGACGCGCTGGGGGTTGAACTGGAAGACGTACGCTTTGAAAACGAGGTGGGTGGTGCCACCGAAGATACCGACTTCGGTTGGTGGCAGATAAAGAAAGGCTGCGTAGCGGCCCAGTTCACCCGCTGGATTGGCATCGTTGGCGGCAAGCCAATGATTGAGCAACATCTGGTATATCAGATGGGCTTCAACACCAAGCCGTGCTGGAAGGTCGAACATGGGTACGTTGTCGCCATCAAAGGATACCCCGACATCAAGACCAAGTTTTCCATTTTCCCGCCAAGAGGTCTCACTGCAAAGGATCCAAAGGAATACCAGCGAATCGGGATGACGCTGACCGGCTTGCCGTTACTGAATGCGATCGGTGAAGTCTGCAAGGCAAAACCGGGTATCCTGACCAGTCCGGATTTACCCGTGAGAGGCATGACGGCTTCCGCACGGCGCGAGTGACAGGCACACTGTACCCAAAGCCGTTGCATGACGGACGCGGCCTGATAGATGCTGGGATCGTGCACACCAGGACGTATCGCTGCGACCGGTGCAGCGGAGGGCCGCCGTTGATCGACCGGATGCGCTGGTGATGAGCACGTTGGTGATGCGGTTCGACCTCAGGTCGCCCGCCTTCGGCACCCCCACGGTAGAGCTCTACGCCGCGGCGCTCGACATGGCGGTGTTCGCCGAAAAGCACAAGTTCGCCGCAGTTGTCGTCTCCGAGCACCACGCCTCCGACGACGGCTACCTACCCTCGCCGATCGTCCTCGCATCCGCCATCGCGGCGCGCACGTCGCGCATCGCTGTCAACGTCGCCGCGCTGATCGTACCGCTGTACGACACCGTGAGACTCGCGGAGGATCTCGCGGTGCTCGACCATGTCAGCCGGGGCCGCGTGTCGTACGTTGTCGGCGTCGGGTACCGGCCAGTCGAGTACGAGGCGCTGGGCCGAGACTTCGCACAGCGGTCCAAGGTCGTGGTCGAACAGATCGCGCTGATGCGACGCGCATGGACGGGAGAGCCGTTCGAGCACGAGGGACGCAGGATCCATGTCCGTCCCGTGCCGTACACGCAGCCACACCCGGTGTTGTTCTACGGCGGCGGGTCGCTCGGTGCCGCTCGTCGCGCCGCTCGACTCGATCTTCCGTTTTTCCCTCAACTCCGCGACCAGCGTCTCAGGCAGGCGTATCAGGACGAGCGCGCGCGCCTCGGTCTTGCGCCGGGCCTCGTGATTCCACCCGCATCGGCTCCGTTGAATGTGTTCGTGTCCGAAGACCCGGACGCGATGTGGGCGCGTATCGGCAAGCACCTCCTGCACGACGCCCGTAGCTACGCGCAGTGGCAGGCCGAGGCGGGACTCCGATCGGACGCGCTCGAACCCGCCGACTCGATCGACGCGTTGCGTCGCGGCTCGGTGTACGCGGTGTTGACGCCCGATGAATGCGTTGATCTCGTGCGCACGCGGCGCGCGGTGAGCGTCCACCCGCTCTGCGGGGGCCTGCCGCCCGAAATCGGCTGGGAGACGCTCAATCTGATTGCCACCAAGGTGCAGCCCGCGCTTGACGACACACCAGGAGGCGCGCGAGAGGCTCGGTGAAGAACTTCGCGAGACGGGTGGATGGAGAGAAGAGCTGCTCGTTTCACACGACCATCAAATGGCGCGCCGTCACCAGGGGCAGATCGAGCGTCGACAGCATTCCGGGCTGGGCGGCACAGACCGCAGGAATCGCGTTGATCACGCGCATCGCCGTGGCCGTCACCCCGCCCGTGTTGTGATCGCCGTCGTAGCCCTTGATGCCGAGGTAGCAGGTCAGCCCGGGTGAGCCTTCGATTTGGATGCGATAGCAGGCTGGCAGCTCCTCGGGCGGCTTCGGCCAGTCGGGGGCGCAGTCGAATACGTCGCTGCCGAGGCGATTGTAATGCTCGGCTACGATGACCGGGCGACCCTTGACGATGCCTTGGACCTGGAAGTGCACCGCCGCCACGTTGCCGGCCTCGATCGTCGTCATCTTCGTGCGAATGGTCTTCGTCGTCACGCGCCGCTCGTGCTCCTCGCGCACCTCGTCGAGTTGCACGCCCAAGGCGTCAGCGGTCATCTGAACGATACCGCCCCATCCCCACTTGATGGCCCCCGGAGTGAACAGCGGCGCCTGGTAGTCGATCGGCTTTCCAAAGCCGAAGTACGCGCCCGTGAACTCCTGGTCGTCGTAGGTACCGTAGTCGAAAAGCTCGGTGACTCGAACCGACTCGACTCGCTCGCACAGACTCATCAGCGTGAGCGGCAGCGCGTCGCCGCTGAATCCGGGGTCAAGGCCGGAGGCGTACAGCGAGGTTCGACCCTTCTGGCAGGCCGCCGCGATCCGCTGCCGGATTTTCTGATTGGCGAAGGGCGGATAGTAGAGCGAGATGAGCGAGGTGGTCACGACGTTCTTGCCCGACTCGAGGATCTTGCAGAGATCTTCCACGGTCTCTCGAGGCCGTGGTTCGCCGAGGGCCATATAGGAAACGCAATCAGCCTCCAAGGCCAGAAGCTCCTCGGCTTTGTTTGTCGCCTTCACCCCGACGGGCTCGATTCCGCAGAGCTCCCCCGCGTCTTTGCCGGCTTTGGCCGGGCTATGGGCGAAGACGCCGGCGAGCTCAAGGTCCGGATGGCGGATGATGGCCCGCAGCGCGTGATAGCCGACGTTTCCTGTGGACCACTGAATAACCCGTAACGTCATAGGCACCCCAACCTTTCAGCAGCAGTAAGTCCCCTTGACGCGATGGATCTTCGCAACACGCTCAGACCAATCGAGTGCGGGCATTGTCGCATCCGTCGCAAGGCGCCGCACGAAGACTCATATCCGCCGGCCGGCTCTCTCCCAGTACGGGTCGCGCAGCTTGCGCTTGAAGATCTTGCCCGTATCCTCCCGCGGAAGCTCGTCGCGGAACTCGATGACCTTGGGCACCTTGTAACCGGCGATCCGTTCGCGCAGGAAGGCCCGAACCTGGGTGGCATCGAGTGTCGCGTTCGCCTTCAGCTGAATGTAAGCACACAAGCTCTCGCCGAACTCCTCGTCGGGAATGCCGAAGACGGCGCAGTCCATGACCCCTGCGAACTTGAGCAACTCCGCCTCGATCTCGGCCGGAAAGATGTTGACGCCGCCCGAGATTACCATGTCTTGCTTGCGATCGCACAGGTGCAGGTAACCGTCCTCGTCCATGAAGCCGACGTCGCCGCTGGCGATCAGACCGTCGCGCTCGGCGTCGCGGCGCTTCTGGTCGTCACCATGGTAAGTAAAGTCCGCGAAGTAGGTGAGCCGCGAGTAGACCTCGCCCGGTGTTCCCGGTGGAAGCTCGTGGCCGCGCTCGTCGAGGATGCGAACGATGGCCCCGGGGATCACCTTTCCCACCGTCCCCGGATGTTCCAACCACTCCTGTGAGTTGCACAGGCTCACGACGCCGACTTCGGTGGACCCGTAGTACTCGTAGATCACCGAGCCCCACCATTCGATCATTTGCCGCTTGACCTCTGGCGGACAGGGCGCGCCGCCGTGAATCACCCATTTGAGGGAGGACAGATCGTACTTGCGCTTGACGGCGTCGGGCAGCTTGAGCAACCGCACGAACATGGTGGGGACGACGGCCATATGCGTGGCCCGGTGCTTCTCGATCAGCAGCAGGAGTTGCTCCGGATCGAAGCGGGGCTGGAGAACGACGGTGCCGCCGATGCTGGCCGCGGACTGCGCGTGGCCGTTCGGCGCCGCGTGGTACATGGGTCCGGTGATCACCGCGGTCACCTGCCCCGTCATACCGAGCACCGTGGGACTCATTTGCCGTGTCGCCGTATCCTGCTCTTTCGTCGGCCGCCGGCGGCGGACACCCTTGGGGCGGCCAGTCGTGCCCGAGGTGTACAGCATTGTCCCCGGGGTCTCGATCTGCTGCAGCGGCCGCGGATCGAAGCGGTCAATCCACTCGGACCACGCGGTCTCCCGATCGGGGACTGGACAATCGCCCGGATCAATCCCGTAGGCATCGCGGATCTCTAGCGGCGTCGGCACCACGAAGACGGGAACGCCGCTGGGAATATCCGCGCTGACCTGCGGCAGCAGGTCGGCGTGCACCACGATCGCCTTGGCGCCGCAGTCGCGAAAGATGTATCCGGCCTCCTCGGCGGTGAAGTGCCAGTTCACGGGTACAGGATAGGCCCCGAGCACCGCCGCCGCCCAACTGGCTTCGAAGAATGCAAAGTCGTTTCGGAGGACCAGGGCGATCGCGTCGCCCTCACGCACACCGATCGATCCCAACGCCGTGGCGGCTCGCGCGGTGTTCAGCACGAGATCCAGCAACGCAAGCTCTCGCTCTCCGCTGATGATGCGGCTGCCCGCAACAGCGGAATCCATCAGTGCCGCACCGTCGCTCGGGATGCGAAGGGAATCTTCACCCCAGAATCCCCATCTCGCGGGCCACAACGTAGCGTTGAATCTCAGTGGTCCCCTCGCCGATCGTCGAGGCGCGAATGTCGCGGTAATACCGCGAGGCCGGGCATTCGTCCATGCACCCCATCCCACCGAAGATCTGCACGGCGTGATCGGCGGCCTGCTTCGCCGTTTCGGTGATGAACCACTTGGCCATGGCCGCCTCTTTGGCGAAGACCTTCCCATCGGCGTGCAGACGCGCCGCCTTGTCGCGGATCAGACGGCCGAGTTCCATGTTCAGGGCCATGTCGGTGAGCATGCCCTGGACGTATTGGAACTTCGCGATCGGGCGCTTGAAGGCCACGCGCTGCTTGGCGTACTCGGCAGCAATCGCGAGACACTCCTCCCCGAGGCCGAGCGCCGAGGAAGCGATGATCACGCGGCCAATGAAGAAGCCGCTCAAAATGCGGTCCATACCCGTCCCGGCACCGCCCATCCGGTTGATCTTCGGCACGCGGCAGTCCTCGAAGAAGAGCTGGCGCGTGTCGCTCGAGCGCAACCCCATCTTCTTATAGGCGGAGCCAATCTTATATCCCGGCGTGCCCGTCGGCACAAAGATGGTGTCGAACCCCCAGCCCTCGCCCTCGGTGCGACACAGGACCAACACCCCGAGGCAGTTTGCCAGACCGGCGTTGGTAATGAAGACCTTGCTGCCGTTGATGACCCACTCGTCGCCGTCGAGGACCGCGCGCGTCTTCATGCGGGAGTTGTCCGAGCCGGCCTCAGGTTCTGTGATCGCCGCGCCGGTGGTGGCGTCGCCGCGGATCACCGGCTTCACGATACTATCCGTCCACAGGGCCTGCTGCTCCGGTGTACCCAATGACGCGACGGTGGAGGCGACGGCCAACGACACGAAGGTCGTCCACGACAGCGCCATGTCCACGCGGGCAATCTCCTCCAGGGCCAAGCAGTAGGTGAGGAGATCGGTGTTGCTGCCCCCAAGCTCCTCCGGGAACAGCATGCCGGTAACACCGATCTCGCCGACGCGCTTGAACAGCTTGTAGTCGAACTGCCCGGTGGCATCACGCTCGGCGGCGCCAGGGGCCACCTCCTTGCGGGCGAATTCCCGCACGGTGCGTCGGACGGCCTCTTGTTGCTCAGTGTATTCGTACATCATCCCTGCATTCCCTCCCAGGACATCAACGTCCTTTGTACTGCGCCGGGCGCTTCTCCAGAAAGGCGCGCGGTCCTTCGCGGGCGTCCTCGCTCACGACAACTCCCATTCCGATCTCAAACTCGATGGCGAGCGCCTGCTTCTCCGGGAGCCCATCGGTTTCCTGCACAGACTTCTTGATCCCTTGCACGGCGAGGGGGCCGTTGGCAGCGACACGCGCGGCGATCTCGCGCGCGGTCGCGAGGGCATGACCCGTGGGTACCACCCTCCCGATCAGCCCCATCTGCAACGCCTCAGCCGCCGAGTAGTGATCGCCGGTCAGCAGCATCTCCATCGCTTTCGTGTACGGAATCTGGCGGCGCAGCCGCACCGTGGAGCCGGCAAGCGGGAACAAGCTCCAGCGCACCTCGGAGATCCCGAAGGTCGCGCCCTCGCCCGCCACCCGGATGTCGGTCGACTCCAGGATCTCGGTGCCGCCAGCGATGCATGGGCCTTCCACGGCGGCGATGATAGGCTTCACGCAGCGATAGTCACGCAACAACCCCTTCCACATGATGGTGGGATCTTCCCGGAAACAGCGCTCGAAGTCGTCGCGCGGGGGTTCCCCACTTTGCCAGCGCCGCGCCACGGCATCGAGATCGGCGCCGGCTGAGAAGATGCCGCCGGCACCGGTGAGGATGACGACACGGATGTCGGCATCCGCGTTGATCATCTCCCACGCATCGGCGAACCGGCACAGCACTTCGGGGTTCATCGCGTTCTTGTACCGGGGCCGGTTCATGGTGAGCGTGACGATGTGGCCATCACGGTCGATCAGCAACGCGGCTTCGCTCACGTGTCATTCTCCTTAGTCGTTGCCGCAGCGCGTTTGTCATTGCGCGGCCCAAGCGCGATCCTTGTGCGGCGCATTTCCTGAACGGGCTCAGTACAACGGCCGAATGCCATACCGGCGATACCCCGGCAGCGTGACGATATCGAGGATCCCAAACCCGCGCTCGCGCTCGACAGTGAACTCGCAATACTCCTCGATCGACATCGCGTTTGCCTCGGCTTCGGGGAGCACGGCCGCGTCGGCGTCCGACCAGCGACTGGGTCCCCACCCCAGAAAGTGACTGCCAAGCTCTGTGCATTCCGCGCGCACGGCCTCGCCCGACACGGTCGAGAACGACAGTCGTGTTCGCGTCGGATGCCGTGCCCCAGGCGGCAACGTCCAATCATGCTCGACACGCGTGATGGGGTTGATGTGCCCGTCCTCGGTCACCACCGCACCGTCGCAGTACAGGATCTCGCCGTCGCTCGACTCGAATTGCCACGCCGTGATGCAGCGCCTGGGAAGATGCAGCGAGACCCAGTGATAGAACGGCAGTCCCGTCAGCACCAGCACACCCCATCGGCGGGCGCGCAACCCGATCAGATCCGTAAAGACCCGGTCACCGAGGGTGAACGAGCCGCCGTACACACCGGCTTGGTTGTAATACGACTGGTGCATGCCAATCGCCCCATCCTTCTCGATGCGGATGGGGCGGAAGTGATACGCCGGACAGCGTGCCTGGAAATCCAGCGCGGCGCGGATACCGTTGGCCTCGTCGCGCAGGTCCAGGCGCCATCGCCGCATGGGCTCGACGATCGCGAAGGACAAGTCCCCGGCAACGGTCTCCTCGCGCCAGTTCGCCAGCGGGCCGGCAAACAGATACGAGCAATGCTCGCCGTCGTGGAGCGTGAAGAGAAAGGCGCGGACGTAGCCCGCGTTGGGCATGACCTCCAGCCCCGCCAAGGCCGAGAACTTGCCTTGGCGGTCGTGCACGTTGAAATAGAGCGCCTCTTGCCAATCAGGGTGGCTCGATCCCACCTCCGCGAGCGGCTGCTCGGTCTGGTGGATCAGGTAGTCATCCATCGTGCTCAGCATGGTCGCGCTCCGTACCGAACCACGGTCTCAGGGCGTATGAGCGGCGAGATGCGGCACGACATCATCCTGATAGAGCGCTCCGTTCTCGTGCAGCCGATCCAGCTCGTCCTCGGACAGCCCGAGGAAGTCCCGCAACACCGTGCGATTGTGCTCGCCGACGAACGGTGCGCGGCCAACGGTGAGTGGGGACTTCGAGAAGTGCACCGCGGTCGAGATCGTCGGCACCGGGTCCGCCAGCGGATAGGGAATGCTGTGGATCATGTTGCGCGACGCCATCTGGGGATGATTCGCAACTTCCCAGGGATCGAGCACCACCCCCGCGATGATCTTGGCGTCCGACAGCGTCTTATACGCCGCCTCGGCGGTCGGAAACGTCTGCAGGAATTCCTCGATGATGCCGTGGACTTTTTCACGGTTCCTTTGGCGCGCATCCATGCTGGCGAACTCCGGATCGTCGATCAGCTCCGGACGTGCCATGACACGCGCGAGGCGCTCCCATGGAATGTCATGGGGCGCCATGATGACCAGGTACTTGTCCTGCGGCCCCTTGAATACACCCCAGGGGCACGCCAAGTGGTGAAAGCGGCCGCCACGCGGGACGGAGTACGCTCCGCGCGAGGCGACATAGGAAGGCGCGGCAGCGCAATCCACCGCAAACACCGTGTCCATCATGGAGATGTCGATGTGCTGGCCCGTGCCGGTACGCAATCGCTCGAAGAGGGCGGCGACGATCCCCAATGCTGCGGTCGTCGCCGTCACACTATCGGCGATGCCGTTACCCGCCATGTACGGATACCCATGCTCTTCACCGCAGAGCGAGAGCATCCCGCCCATGGCTTGGCCCACCGCGTCTGCGGCCGGCCTATCCGCCAACGGCCCCTCCATTCCGAAGCCGCTGATCGAGCACATCACGAGATCTTCGCGCAGGCGGCGGAGATCGTCGTAGGCCAGACCGAAACTCGGCATGACGTGGCGGGTATAGTTCTCCACCACCACGTCCACGCTCGGCACCAGTCTCTTGACCAGGTCGATAGCCTCAGGCCGCTTGAGGTCCATGCACAGGCTTTTCTTCCCGGCGTTGCAGTGCACGAAGGTCGGGCTCATGGACGGCGGCATCGCCCATGATTCCCCGCCGAAGGGCGGTAGCAGCCGTATGCCGTCACCGATCGGGGGCGGCTCGATTTTGATGACGGACGCCCCCATGTCACACAGCAGGCGGGTACAATAGCCCCCGGCCACAGCGCGCGTGAAATCGAGCACCGTGATGCCTCGCAGGATGCCGGTCTTCCGTTCAGTCATCTGCCCATCCGACGAGTCCACGCGCGAGCCACGACGGCCTTCACGCCGCCACGCCTTTCTCCCGCAGTTCGGCGATCTGGTTGCTGGAGTAGCCGTGCTCCTCCAGAATCTCGTCGGTATGTTGCCCAGGCCAAAGGTTCCAGCTGCGCACATCGAGAGGCTGCCCGTCCAGTTTGAGCATGGTTCCCACAATCGTGACCTTGCCGTGGACCGGATGTTCCACCTCGGTCACCATGCCGCGGGCTCGCATTTGGCGATCCTCAGCCGCGTCACCCGCGGAGTTGACCGGCGTAAAGCAGGCGTTCATGCCCTCGAACAACGCCACCCAGTCCGCGCGTGTCTTGGACTTGAACGTCTCGGCGAACTCCTTGCGGATTTGTTCTCGCCGGTCAACCGCGAATTGTTGGTCGACCAGATCCTCACGCCCGATGGTACGGCACAGGTTCTCATAGAAATATGGTTCCACCGCACCGATGGAGACGAACTTTCCATCCTTGGTCTCGTAGATGTCGTACCATGGATACATCCCCGAGTAGAATGCTTCTCCGCGGCGCGGCTCCTCCTTCGACGCCAGGAAGGCACCGATGGCCATTTTGTTGATCTCGAAGGCCGCGTCGGTGATGGACACGTCGCAGTAGGCACCTTCGCCCGTGCTCTGGCGCCGCAGCAGCGCCGCGAGGATGTGCACGGCAGCCGACATACCGCCGGCGGCGAAGTCGCCGATGAGCGTTCCGGGAATCACCGGCGCACCGCCGGCCCGCCCGTTGAGGTGGATGAGTCCAGCCACTGATACGTAGTTGAGGTCATGCCCGCCCGCGTCGCGGCCCGGACCGTTCTGACCGTACCCGGTGACGGAGGCGTAGACGATGTCCGGTTTGATCTTGCACACGGCTTCGTATCCGATGCCGAGTCGGTCGGCGACGCCGGGCCGAAAGCCTTCCTGGATGGCGTCGGCCTTCTCCACCAGGCGATGGAACACCTGCCGTCCTTCAGGACTCTTCAGGTCCAACGCGATAGCCCGACTGTTACGGAGCCCCAATGCGAACTGCCCGATTTGCGCGGCATTGTGCGTCATCAAGAGCGTCCCGATATCCTGCCCGCCGCGCCGGCCCGCACCCTTGGAGACCTCGGTGATCCTGATGACGTCGAAGCCAAGGTCGCCGAGCAACTGGGCGGTGAACGGACCCGGGCCCAGCCACACCATGTCCAACAGCCGATATCCCTTCAGAAACATCCTTGCCGTCCACTCCGATGGCAGGGATTGGGGAACAGAAACATTTGCGCGACCTATCTATCAGGGCGATGGGTATGTCAACACGGAGAGGGTGCCGTCACGTACGTCATAGGGCCCCCTTTGGCAGCGTCAGCGGCAGATCCAGCGCGCTCACCAGCCCGGGCGGCGCTTCGCACACGTAAGGGATAGCGTTTACCACGCGCATGGCCGTGGCGATCATGCCATCGCGACTCTGGCTCCCGGCGCCATCGCCGAGATGAAACTCACAGGTCATGTTCGGCCGCCCCTCGATGATCACCCGGTAGGTGCCGTCGTGCTCCGCCGTGGGCCAGTGCGGCGCGATGTCCGCACTCATGCGGTTCACGTGCTCAATCACGATGGCCGGCACGCCTCTCACGATCCCGATGGTCTCGAAGCGGACGGCCCCAACAGTGCCCGGCTCGATGACACCGGCAGCTACTTCCAGGCGGCGGTCGGTCACTTCGCTCTCGAAGGTTTCCCGGATCTCGTCGAGCTCAACGCCGAGCGCCGCCGCGATCATCCGCACCGGCGGCCCCCACGCCGAGCGCTGCACGCCGGGAAGGGTGAGCAGCGGCCGGTGCCCGGGAGGCTTTCCGAAACCGAACACCTCGAAGATCGTCGCTTCCACCGGGTAGTCCGCATAGCTGAAGATCTCCTGAGCGCGGACGGAGCGGACCTTTTCGGACATGGTCATGAGCGTGAGGGGCAGGAGATCTCCGGCAAACCCGGGCTCGATTCCGCTGCCAAAGAGCGAGACGCCACCGGACTGGCAGGCGGACTCAAGCCGCGCGGCGAGCTCGGGCTCCATACCCGCCCCGTAGATCAGTCCCGGGATGGAGGTCGTCACCACGTTTTTGCCGGACTCGAGGATCCTGCAGAAGTCCTTCAGGCACGCCTTGACGCGCGTCTCGCCGTGCGCCGTGTAGCACACACAATCGGCGTCGAGCGCCAAAACCGCATCGGCATCACGCGTCGCCGTCACGCCAACGGGTTCCCGCCCGATGAGCGTCCCGGCGTCCTGTCCCGCCTTGCGTTCATCGTGAACCAACAGCCCCACGAGTTCCAGGTCGTCCCGCTGCAAGATCGCATGCAGTGCCAGCTTCCCAACCCCTCCCGTCGCCCATTGAATCACTCGGTACGCCATGATCTGCCCTTTTCACCTCTACACGGCTCGACAAGGCTTTCGGCCTGGCGCGGGAACTGGTCAGCGCATCTGCGCCAGGAGATGTGCCGTGTCGAGCAGCTCCCATGCTTCGACGACCCGCCCATCGGCGATGCGGAAGACAAAGCTGTAGCAGTTCTCGTAGGGCTTACCACGGATCGTCCGGCCTCGGAGGGTGCCCAGGACCGCCGCCGAGTCGGAGTCCGCGACCACCATCTCGGGTTCCAGACTAAGCGTCCCCGGCTCGTAATAGGCAGCCTGTGCCTGCTGGACGAAAGTCAAAACCGCGTCACGGCCCTGCAACGGTGGCCGCTTCGCAAAAGGCGGGAGATGCCAGAGAACATCGTCCGCGAGCGTGGACGTCAGGGCGGGTAGATCCAGGGCCAGCAGCGCCTCGATGAACCGCAGCGCGAAATCACGCATCATAACGCGCCGAATCCAAGCAGGGGTCCGGGCATCAATCCGCCGTCCATGGCGATCGTCGCCCCGTTGATGAACTCGGCCGCCTTACTGCAGAGGAAGAGGCACGCGTCTCCCACTTCCTCAGGCTCCCCGGCGCGCCCCAGCGGTACGGACGAGAAGTATTCCTTTTGCTCCGCCGGGTCCTTGGGCAACACGAGATCGCGCATGTGCTCGGTGAGGAACGGCCCGAGCGCGAGGCAGTTGACACGCACCTTCGGTCCCCACTCGACGGCCAGTGACTTGGTGAAGTGGTTGAGCCCGGCTTTGGCTGCGCCATAGGAGACGAGGTGTGGGGAGCCGGCGGGATGAGAGGCTCCGCTGGAGATGTTCACGATCGAGCCTCCCGTCTCCTGTTTCGCCATCTGCCGATATGCACGGATGGCGAACCACAACGGTCCGATGAGGTTGTTCTCGATAACGAGCCGGTGGAAGAGCGGGGCAACGAATTCCGGATCGATGTCGTCGAGCCGGATTCCGCTGGCCTCGGCCGGAACCTTGCCGACCTCTTCCACCTTCTTGAGCGGCAGCGCTCCGCCGGCGTTGTTGATCAGGATGTCGAGCCGGCCGAAACGCTCGACCACTTCCGTCACGAAGGCGTCGATCTCCTTCCAGTGACGGTGGTTGCACCTGCGGTGCAAC
>DASVHW010000357.1 GCA_036382395.1 Candidatus Binatia bacterium
AGCCGCCATGCCGTCGCGTAGGAGCCGACCACTGACATGAGGAAGATGATTGGCATCAGCACGCTGTGCTTGACGCGCAGCACGTAGAGCAGCGGCCGCACGAGATAGAGACCGAAGATGAGGATGCACACGGTCGCCAGCGTCGTCATCGCGACCATGTCATAGGCAAATTGCGGATGCTCGACCATCATCATCGGGCCGGGTTGGATCCCGTGGATGATGATCGCTGCCATCAACACCGCGGAAGGCGCGGAGCCGGGCACGCCCAGGGCCAGCATGGGAATCATGTGCCCAGGGATCGACGACATGTCGCCGGTCTCGGCCGCCATCAGGCCGTCGATGGAGCCTTTGCCGAACAACTCGGGCTCCTTGGTCGTGGCCTTTGCGGCGGCGTACGACATCCACGCCCCGGAATCCTCGCCGACGCCCGGCATCAGGCCCGTCAGCACGCCGATCGCGCCGGACCGCAGCACGGTGCGCCAGTAGCGCGCGACTTCGTCAAAACGCGGCCGGATCGAATCGCGCATTTCCAGGAGTTTACGCTCCACCGGATCGGCCAGCCTGGTCAGCACTTCGGCAAAGCCGAACGCCCCGATGAGCGCCGGGATGAGTGCGATACCGCCGGCGAGCGCGGGAAAGCCGAAGGTGAATCGGTCGTGCGCATAGATTCCCTCCTGTCCGATCTGCGCGACGAAGAGACCGAGCGCTCCCATCAACCAGCCTTTGAGCGGGTCGTTGCCGACGAGCGTCCCCGACATCGTTACGCCGAACAGGGCGAGCCAGAAGAACTCCTGGGCGCCGAAGGACAGCGCGACGTTGGCCAGCATCGGCGTGAACGCCGCGAGGCACAACACGCCGAAAAACGTGCCGCAAAACGCGCCCGACGTGGCGATGCCGATCGCGCGTCCGGCTTCGCCGCGCAACGCAAGGGCGTGGCCGTCCGCGCACGATGCTGCGTTCGCGGCGGTCCCCGGAATGTTGAGCAGGATCGCCGAACGCGAGCCACCGTACAGTGTGCCGACGTAGGAGCAGACGAGAATGAGAATGGCGTCGTTTGCGGGAAGCTTTACTGTGAGCGTGGTCAGCAGTGCGATGCAAAGCGTGGCGGAGAGTCCCGGCATACAGCCCACGAGAATGCCGGTCAGCGCGCCAGCCAAGCCGAGGGCGAGCGACGTCGGGCTGAGCAGGAGTGCCAGATACGCGTGACCCAGTGAGACTAAACCGTCGAGCATGGCAGAACCTGCTTGTCCACGCCGTTCAAGGAAGGCGCACCAGGAAGAATTCCTGGAAAACGAGTGTGACACCGAAGCCGGCACAAAGTCCGATCACGATCGACAGAGCGATTCCGCGCAGCACCTGGTTGGCGGCACGGCGCTGTGGGTATTGCAGAACGGAGATCGTGGCGGAGACGAAAATGGCGCCCGCGAGCCAGAAGGGCAGCCCGTGACCCACCAGGACGATGCCGAACGTCAGGCATAGGCTCAGCACGATCAGGAAGCGTTTGCGCCCGGCCATCGACATGCCGGCTGCCTGAATCGCGTCTTTGGCGAGCGCACCCTGTCTCCAGGCGCGCGCCAGCATCAGCGTACTGAAAAAGACGATAGCAAGACCGAGAAAGAAGGGCAGAAGACCAGGAACGGCATATGGAGGGACGTCCTGGTTTTCTAGGCGATCCATTTGCCAGGAGCCGATGGCGACCGCAATGCCGAATGCGATCCAGCCGAGCGCGGCAATGAAGTCCGACCGCGGCGTTATGAGGCTCCCGGCCGAACGAGCAGCCCCATCCAGGCCGGAATTTTCTCTGGAAGATTGCATCGCTTGATGACGCCCCTGTGCCGGGCCACGGGCGACTCTTTGGAACGCTTACGGCCTCGGGATGCCGATGGTGTCCGGCGAGACTTTCGCCTTATTGCTGTCAAACATGAGCCAAGCATTCAGCTGGATGGCTGGGAACACGGCCTTTTGCGCTTGCTCGCCATAGAGCGGCGAAAACAGCGCACCGCGCGTGACCGCGTACTTCTTCAGAGCTTCGTTCTTGACGATGTTCTGTGCCCAAATCTTTTCGAGCGTCTGCACCACCTCGTCGGGCACGCCCTTCGGAATGAAGATGCCGAAGTAGTTGGCCGGCGCGGTGAAGCCGGGAATTACCGAGGACAACGGCGGGATTGTGCCGTAGCCTTCGATCTCCAGCGGCTGGTCCCCCACCACCGCGAGTGGACGCAGGCGCTTGCCCCGGATCATGTCTACCTGCTCGACGGCGGACTGTGCGGTAACGTCCGTTTCGCCCGCGACGGTAGCCACCACCGCCGGAGTGCCGCCGTCATAGGGGACATGGCGATATTTCACACCGGTCGCCTTGGCGATGGCTTCCATCGCGTTGTGTCCGGTCGAGGTGACGCCGGCTGTACCGACCGAAAGCTGTCCCGGCTTCGCCTTCATCGCGTCGAGCAATTCCTTCGCGGTCTTGTAGGGCGAATTAGCACTGACGCTGAGCACCTGGATGTTGGCCACGTTGGTGAAAACGTGCCAGTCGGTGATGCGGGTCTTGAGGAGACCCAATATCTCGTACACGCCCAGATCCTGCGCAGCACCAGCGGTCCAGGTATAACCATCCTTGGTAGCCTCAAGCGCGCTTCTGGTTCCCAGCGCGCCCGACGCGCCCCCCTGATTCACGATCACTATCGTCTGCCCGAGCAGCGGCTCCAGCTGGGCTGCAGTGAGGCGTGTAATCTGGTCGGTCGACCCGCCA
>DASVHW010000358.1 GCA_036382395.1 Candidatus Binatia bacterium
GAAGAAAACGTGCGCAATCAGCAGGCGCGCTATGACGTGGGCTTGGTGACGACCAAGGATCTGCTCGACTTCCAGGATCAGCTGACGCAAGCGCGCGGCGCCGAGGTGCTGGCGTTGACGACCTACAACAGTGACCTGGCCGAGATGCGGCGCGTCGAAGGCAGCTTGCTGAGTGCCCGCAATGTCATGATCGAACGCGTCTCGCCGGAAGCCGCCCCGTGGTGGGCGCGCTTTTAGCGGGACTCTGTCCGCCAATTGCGGAGGATGATGGAACGCGAACTGACCGAAACGGAGCGCATGCTGCGCGACACGTTTCGGGGCTACTTCACCCGTGAAATCGAGCCGCACGTTCCCAAGATGGAGCGCTTGGAGGTGCTCCCCTACGATCTGATGCGCGACATGCATCGTACGCTCGGCCTCGAGGCCGTGCTGCCGCAAGCGCGCGTCCGCGACGAGTCCGGTAGCGGGCCGCGTAGCGACGCCGCTGGCACGGGCCTGGGCGGGAACACCGCCCGCTACGCGCGCACCACCTTCACGGTCGAGATGTCGCGCGTCAGTCCCTCCTTCGCCCTGAGTTACGGTGCCAGCGTGGGACTGTTCGGCGGCAATGTCGTCGGCAAGGGCACCCCGGAGCAGATCGAGCGCTTCGCTCTCCCCGTGCTCCGCAGCGAGCGCGTCGGCTGCTGGTGCCTCACCGAGCCGGGCGCTGGCAGTGACGCACTGCGCGGGATGAAGACCACGGCGCGGCGGGACGGCGATACCTACGTGCTGCACGGCAGCAAGACCTTCATCACCAACGCGCCGTACGCCGATATCTTTCTCGTCTACGCGCGCGTCCTGGGCGGTGATCTCGACGGCTCGATCCAGCCCTTCATCGTCGAGCGCGGCACGGCTGGGCTTTCGACCGGGCCGGCGATGAAGAAGATGGGCATGCGCGGCTCGCCCACGGGGGAGGTCTTTCTCGACGACGTACGCGTCCCCGCCGATCAGCTGCTCGGCGGCGGCGTGCGCCAGCGCGACCACGTGAAGGCAAGCCTGGCGGTCGAGCGCGGCGGCCTGTCGGTGGTCTCCTACGCCATTGCCGAGCGCTGCTTCGAGATCGCCCGCGACTACGCCCGGACACGCCAGCAGTTCGGCCAGCCGATCGCGAACTACCAGCTCATCCAAAACCGGCTGGCGCGCATGTACGTCGCCCTATCCAACTGCCGCCGCGTCGTCTACGCCGACTACATCGCCGGGCGCGCGCTGAAGGAGTCGGTGGCGGACGTGTGCGCCGGCAAGCTCTATTGCGCGGAGATGGGGACGTTCGTCGCCTTCGAGGCCATCCACATTCTCGCCGGCAACGGCTACATGGAGGAGTACGTCGTCGAGCGGCTGGCGCGTGATGCCAAGCTCATCGAGCTCGGTGGCGGCACCACCGAGATGCAGATCCTGACCATCGCGCGCGAGATCCTGCACGAGGGCAGCTGAACTTTCCCATCTATCGAGTCTCCGTTGCCCCCAGTTGCCAGAATCGCCTCGAGCACCCAAACGCGTGCAACGATGAGGCGATCAGTCGTTGTCCTGGGGTTCTTGAGCTTCCTGTCCTGCAGCCGTCGCGATGGATGTTGGGCGGGTGGCCCTCACGTCCCGGGACTCACGGAGATGCTGCGCGAGCCGGTTACTCTCACGGGCGAGACCGCGCTGCCCTTTCCGGGTGCCACTGCCGTTGACGACAGTTTCCTGTACTGGCTCAACTACGATCAGCGGACGTTCAACCGCATTCCGAAGATGGGCGGTGCGGCACAGGTGCTCGCCTCGACGCGCAGTGAGCCGCGACAGCTCCAGCTTGACGAAGGGCACGCCTACTGGGCTGAGGATCTTCCTCAGCTTCGCGCCGGCGACCGCATCGGGGCCATCACGAGAGTGGCGAAGGACGGCGGGCAGCCGGCCGAGCTTGCACGGGTCGAAGGAGAGATCACGGGCGTCGCGGTGGACCAAGAGGACGTGTACTTTACGACGTGGTCCGCCGTCATGCATGTCCCGAAAACGGGCGGAACACCGATCAAGCTGGCATCGAGCCAGTGGGCCTTCGCGATAGTCGCCGACGCGCAGGCGGTGTACATCGCCGACTACCGGGCAGAGACGATCAGTCGGATCTCGAAGACGGACGGAGCGATGACGCAACTGGCAGACCGGCAGCGCGGCCCGCGCAGCCTCACTGCCGACGCCACGTCTCTCTACTGGGTCACTTACGACAAGCGCCTGATGCGCGTCCGCAAGGTGGGCGGCGCACCGGCGGTGTTGCTTGAAGACGTGGGAGTGTACGACGCCTGCGCGAACGCCATCGCGGTCGATGCATCGGACCTCTACGTGACGGCGTGCTGTGACCCCGGATCATATGCCGGAGAAATCATCCGGGTGCCGCGTGGCGACGGCACGCCAGCAATACTGGCGAAGGAACTCTACAAGCCGTGCAACCCCGTCACGGATGATACCAGCGTATACTGGAGCACGACCACCGCAGCGACCGCTCACGCACTACTGCCGGGTGGGGCGCTGCTCAAGATCGGCAAGTGATGCCGCCGTCGGCGGGACGCCAACTCCTTCAGGATCTCCCTGTTACCGAAACCAGTACGGTGTCTTCGCATCCCATGGGCTCTTTGCGTACCGGCGCCGCTGACCCGTGCCGGGTCGATGAAGTGGAGATCCTCACGCCGTTCCCACGCCCAGAGGACCAGACCGGGCTGTTGTGCGAAGGTGCTGCCTACGTCAGTACTCTCAGTTCCGACGATCGCCATGGCGACGACGATCAGCGTCAGAAACCCACTCCGGGCGCTGCTCCCATGCCGTCCATCTCGCTCATTTGCCGGTTCCATGCGCTGACTGCGTTCGGCCCTGCAATTCAAAATGCTCCGCTACGGGCAGCTTGATTGACCGTTGCCGGTGAAGTAGACGCAAAGCATGCGCGTACGCACATTGTTGGCATTGGTGGCTTTCTCGTTGTTGGCGATCTCGCCCGTGGGGGTCGAAGCGAAGGACCTGACGCTTCGCCAGCGGGTGACGACAGGCGGCGTGGTTGCTGGCACGCATGAGTCGACCCAGTACTGGGTCGGCCACCGGATCGTGACTGACGGACCCAGTAACCGCGTGATCTTCGATCTGGATGCCGAGACGACGACGATGGTCGACAAGCGGCAGCAAACCTACTTCACGCAAACGTTCGCGGAGACGCGACAGCAGGCTGACCAGATGAAAGCGCAAATGGAGAAGCAGCGCGAAAAGATGCCACCGGAGGCGCGTGCGATGATGGGGAAGATGGGTATGCCGTCTACGGCCGAGGCGGCCGTGTCGGTCAAGCCGACCGGGAAGAGCGAGAAGATTGCCGGCTACGAGGCCAAGGAGTACACCTTTGAGGCCGGGCCCATGGCCGGTTCCATCTGGGCAACCGAAGCCCTGCAACCGCCGGGTGGCGCCAAGGCCACCGAGGCGTTCAGTAAGATGATGGGCGTCGCCGCGCCAGGAGCGAACGTGGCGCAGGCCATTGCACAGATCCCCGGTGTGCCGCTGCGTACCTCGTTCCGCAGTGGAGCGGGCGCGCAGACGTTCAGCACCACCACGGAGGTGGTGGAGGTCAGTGAGAAAGCTCCCCCGGCGGGCGTGCTGACAGTGCCTGACGGTTTCAAGAAGGTCGACTCGCCGCTCAGTCGAATGCACGCCCCCAAGGGGGCGCCGGCGCACTGAGGCACGGGGCCGGAGAAGTCGTGGGGTCCTGAACCGGTTACGGGATCAGCAGCACCTTGCCGACACTCCGGCGTGAGTTGATCTCGTCGAGCCCCGCGGTCGCCTCGGGCAAGGGAAAGGTCTTGGAGATTACTGGACGAATCGCTTGTACTCGTTTGTAGCCGTGGGCGCGGAGGAGTCCTCGGACGGTTGCCGGGCCGCGAGACTCTATTGAGCGACTGGCTCGTCGGAATAGTCGTCGGGATCGACGTCGGGGCCTGGGGGGAGTTTGGCCAGCTCGTTCTTCACCAAGTTTTGATGAATCACTTCCTCGTCACGCAGCTCCTCGAAGAGCGCCTTGACCTGCGGATCAGTGATGCGCGGCAGGGCGGCGACAAAGAACGCGTGTGCTTTCTCCTCGGAACGCAGCGCGGTCTCCATGGCCTGCCGCGGCGTCATGAAGGCGCGGGCCTCGTCGTACTCCGGCGCTTCGACATCCCACAGCATGGCCGCCGTGACCTTGCGCGGCGCGTTGGCAAACATGCGCGTGCGGCGCTCGCTCAGCTGCGTGGCATGCTGGGCTTCGTTCTCCGCCATGTGCCGGAAGAATGCGGCGGCTTCGGGCGTGTGATGGAGTTCCATCTGGCGGGTGAACTCTTCGTACCGTTCCTGGGCTTGCTCCTCGATGAGAATGGCGAGATCGAGTGCGTCCTGAAGCGACAGCTTGGTGAAGTCGACACCTTGCGTGGTCATCGATGGCTCCTTTGCGAAAAGTATCGTGCGAGATGAAGGCGCCCCGCAACGAGGTCGGTCATGCGTTCCTGTCTCCTGGTGTTTCTTCCTGATCGTGGCGCGCAGCCGCGGGCCGCCTACCAGAGACCAGCGGGTCATCTATCGCCAAGCGGCGGCCTGTTTGCAAGCGGACCGTCATTCGAGTGTCATGGCGTGTGAAAGCGAACGAGGGCGATCATGAGAACGCGCATTTGCGACTTATTCAGGATGGAGTACCCGATCTTTGCCTTTACCCATTGCCGCGACGTCGTGGCGGCGGTGAGCCGCGCCGGCGGTCTCGGCGTGCTCGGCGCGGTCGGCTACAGCGCCGAGCAGCTCGAGATCGAGCTCAGCTGGATCGACGCGCATGTGGACGGCAAGCCTTACGGCGTGGATTTCATCATGCCGGCCGTCGCCGAAGATACCCCCACGGGCGATCCGCAACAGATGTACGAGCAGATCCGAGCGATGATCCCGGAACGGCACCGGCGCTTCGTTGAAGAACTGATCCAGCGGTTTGAGCTGCCTGCGCTGCCCGAGGGTGAGGCCGAGTTCGGTGGAGTACTGGGCTGGACGGCCGAGATCGCCCGCCAACAGGTCGAGATCGCCTTGGCGCACCCGATCAAGCTGATTGCCAACGCGCTGGGCTCGCCACCTCCCGATGTCATCGAGCGGGCGCACCAACAGGGCATTCGTGTGGCCGCCTTGGCCGGGAAGGTCAAGCACGCGCAGGGGCACGTGGCGAACGGCGTCGACATCGTCGTCGCCCAGGGCACCGAGGCCGGCGGCCACACCGGCGACATCGCGACGATGGTGCTTGTACCCGAGGTGGTCGATGCGGTCGGGTCGAAGGCGCACGTGCTGGCCGCCGGCGGCATCGCCAGCGGACGTCAGATTGCCGCTGCGATCGCACTGGGGGCTGACGGCGTGTGGACCGGTTCGGTGTGGCTCACGACCGCCGAGAGTGATGCGCCGCCTGAGGTGATGAACAGCTACCTGAAGGCCACCTCGAGCGACACCGTGCGTACCCGCTCGTTCAGCGGGAAGCCCGCCCGCATGCTGCGCACGCCGTGGACCGATGCCTGGGAGGCGCCGGATTCGCCCGGCACGCTGGCGATGCCGTTGCAGAACATCCTCATCGCGCCGGCCATGAGCCGGTTCTTCCATGCCCACAAGGAGCATTTGATGTTCGCCCCGGTGGGTCAGGTTGTTGGCCGTCTCAACCAGGTACGCCGGGTGCGCGATGTGATTCACGAGATGGTTGACGAGTACGTCGCGACGGTCGGGCGGCTCGACGCTGGCCTCGCCGTCGCCGATACCGGCAAGGACGCCTGAGCCTATGGAACGCAAGCCAAACTTCTGCGGTCAAACGGCGATCGTTGGAGTCGCCGAGACGGATTACGTGCGTGGTTCCGACCGCCTGCCGGTGGAGCTGATGCTCGATGCGGCGCGGGCGGCGGTGGCCGATGCCGGTCTGTCGATGCATGACATCGATGGTCTGATTCCGCCTTCGGGCTTCACCACCACGGAGGAACTGGCAGCCAACCTCGGGATCGAGGATCTGCATTTCGCGGTCACCGTCCACATGGGCGGCGCCAGCCCCGTGGCGTCGCTGCAGAGCGCGGCGATGGCCGTGGCGAACGGGCTGGCCACCCACGTCCTGGTGGTCGTTGGGTGGAACGGCTACTCGGCCTTCCGGCCCAAGCCCGGTGCGCGCACCCCGAAGCTGACCTTTGCGCCAACCACCCTCGCCGACACCGTCACCGATTTCTACATGCCGTACGGCGTGATGCTCCCGGTGCAGATGTACGCCTGGATCTGCATGCGCCACAAGAAGACGTTCGGCATCCGCGACGAGGACACCGGCGCGGTTGCGGTTGCCTGCCGCAAGCATGCCCAGCTGAACCCCAAGGCGCTGATGCGTGGCCGGCCGCTGTCGATGCAGGACTACCTGGCGGCGCGCAAAGTCTCCGAACCTTTCCGCCTCTACGACTGCTCGCTCGAAACCGATTGCGCCGCGGCGTTGGTGGTGACGACGGCGGAGCGGGCCCGCGATCTGCGGCACGTTCCGGCCCGGATCCTCGGTGCGGCGGAAGGCCACCCGTATCCGGCCGACGACATTCCGAGTCGGCCGGACATGTTCCGCATCGGATTGACCTCCGCCGCGCCGCGGGCTCTGGGCATGGCGGGAATCAAACCAACGGATGTCGATTTTCTCGAGGTGTACGACTGCTTCACCTATGTCGTGCTGCTGCAGCTCGAGGCGCTTGGCATGTGCGGCCCCGGTGAGTCGGGCGCCTTTGTCCGCGACGGCCGCATCGAGCTGGGTGGACGTTACCCGTTGAACACCCACGGCGGGTTGCTCTCGCAAGGCCACATGTGGGGCATGAACCACATCGTCGAAGCCACACGCCAGCTCCGTGGCGAGGCAGGCGCGGCGCAAGTGCCCGGGGCGCGTCTCGGTCTGGTCACCGGCTGGGGCGACTTCGGCGACGGCAGTCTCGTCGTCCTGGGACGCTGAGGAGAAAACCATGAGTGATGAACTGTTCGTTGCGCGGTTCACCCCGAACCCCGAAGGCTTGAACGCCGAGTTCTACGCCTTCTGTGCGCGTGGAGAGCTACGCTTCCAGCGCTGCAATGCGTGCGCCACTTGGCGCCACCCGCCACGGATCTTGTGCCCGCGCTGCGGAGCCGAGGCGTGGCAATGGACGGCATCCTCCGGGCGCGGCAAGGTCTACACCTGGACCGTCACGCACCAGGCGCTGCTGCCCATGTTCGCGGAGGATCTGCCCTACGCTGTCGTGGTGGTCGAGCTGGAGGAGGGGTTGCGTCTGGTCTCAGCGCTGCGCGGCATCGATCCCGCGGCGATCGAACTGGATTTGCCGGTCGAGGTCCGGTTCCACAGGGTGTCGGACACGCTCGGGCTGCACTGGTTCGTGCCGGCCCACCGGCGCGCTACTTTGGATCTCTGAACTGCGGCGGCCGACGCTGCAGGTTTGCCTGCACGGCTTCGATCTGGTTCGGCTTACCGATCAGTGTGAGCTGGAGCGCTTCCTCCAGGCGCAGACCGTCGGCGAGGCTGACCAGACCGGCATCGTTGAGCAGTCGCTTGCCTGCGCGGATGGCGTCGGGGGACTTGCTGGCGATCTCGCGCGCCAGTGTCAACGCATCCTCGCGCGGGTTGCTGCTGACGTGCGTCACCAGCCCGAGGCCCGCGGCTTCGGAGCCGGAGACGACCCGACCGGTGAAGGTGAGTTCCTTCGCCACGTCGAGGCGGACGAGATGGCGCAGGGTCTGGCTCCCGCTCATGTCGGGGATCAGGCCCCACTTGATTTCCATCACCGACAACTGCGCATCGGGCGCCGCGAAGCGGATATCGGCGGCCAGGGCGATCTGCAGTCCTCCGCCGTATGTCGCACCATGCACCGCGGCGATCACCGGCACCGCCAGCTCGGTCCACACGTACGCCGCCCGTTGCGCGTAGTTCGCTACGCTCCCCGCCGGGCGGTCGAGCAGGTTGCGCGATGGCCGATCGCTATCGGCCATTTGCATGAAGCTGGCAAAATCGAGGCCGGCACAGAAGGCCCGGCCCTCACCGGAAAGCACCACCGCACGCAACGACCGGTCGGCAGCGAGCGCGCTGCCGGTCTCCACCAGCCCTTCGAACATCGCCGAGTCGAGCGCGTTGAGCTTTTCGGGCCGATTCAAACGGACATCCGCGATGCCGTTCTGCATGGAGACGATGACACGCTTGGACATAGATCCTCCTTCCACTGCTACTCTTCCTGGCGGACGTAGCCGAGCTGCTTGTCGACCACGTTGCGCAATCGGCGTGCGCCGAGGAACCGATCGAGGTTGTCCTCGAAAAGGGCCACCACCTTCTGAAAGTATTGCGCCGTATAGCCGGAGATGTGCGGCGTGAGCACGAGATTCGGTAACGACCAGAACGGATGGTTCGCCGGCAGCGGTTCCTCGCTGAATACGTCGAGCCCCGCGCCAGCGATCCCGCCGGTACGCAGCGCTTCCACCAAGGCATCGTCGTCAATGCTTTCGCCGCGGCCGACGTTGATAAGGAAGGCGCTCGAGCGCATCGCTCGCAGTGCGGCCGCATCAATGAGGCCGCGGGTCTCCGCGGTCATCGGCAGGGCACACACGACCCAATCGGCCCATGCCAGCAGCTCGTGCAGCGCCGTCGGTGCAACCACCGCCTCGGCGCCCGGCACCGGACGCTTCGCATCCCGACGCATCACCCGCACATGCATCGCGAACCCGGTGGCCAGGCACGCCAGGCTACGGCCGATCGCCCCGGCTCCGAGAATCGCGAGGTTGCCGCCATGTAGCTCGCGCACACCCCCGGCGAAGCTGATGAGCTGGAAGCGATTCCACTCGGCGCGCTGCTGTAAGCGCACGGCCTCGTGAAAGTTACGTGCCAGCACGAGCATCTGACCGAGGACGTGCTCCGGAATCGACACCGCGTGGAGCCCGGTGGAATTGGTCAGGATGACATTGCTGGCGATCAGCTCGGGAAAGAGATTGGCCTCGACGCCCGCTGACGCCGAGTGAATCCAACGCAGTCGCTTCGCTGCCTCGAAGTGCTCACGGGGAAACTGCCAACCGGCGAACACCTCGGCATCGGCCAACGCTGCCGGGAGGTCGGCCGGGTCGTCAATCGACGTGATGTGGACCCCCGGAAGACGGCGCTCGAGGCGTAGCCGGTCGTCTTCGGGTAACGCCCACCGGACTTCCTTCAGATGAAAGAACGCCACTACCTTCATCGTGAGCCCACTCCTTCGCTGGCCAACATAACACCCGGGCGCTCGGAACTCTCCCGGAAAGGGCTATCACGGGGTTTAGGTCAGGTTCCAGGCGACGTTACGGCTTTGTCCCGCCCCACAGCTCCCGGCCGCACTGCCCTTGAGATGGTGAGGATCAGCGGGATTTACGCTGCCCTTGATGGGCGGGGGGCCGAAGATCGCACCCCAGGTCCAGCACTGACCTGCTGCAGGCCATTCTGTAGGTGCGCTGGGAACTCGTAGGTGTTTGCCGCGCTGATCTCGGCGTGCAAAGGCGACCCCGCGCCCGCTCACTTGGCGACGTGTTGCTTGAGAAACCCGATGAGATCCTCGCGTTCCTTCTCGCCCTTGAGCCCGGTGAAGGCCATCTCCGTTTCCACGGCGACCCCGTGCGGCGAACTCAGCCACTGCTCGAGCTTCTCGGGCGTCCAGACAATGTCGGAGTTACGCAACGCTGCCGAGTATTGATAGCCCTTGAGTGAGCCTGCCTTCCGGCCGACGACGCCGGTCAAGTCCGGAGCAATAGTGGACAGTCCTCCCGTTAAGGTGTGGCAGTTGGCACACCGACTCTTGAAGACCGCCTCGCCGGCAGTGGTGTCGGCACGCGCGGTGGCGGAACCGATGAGGCCTGCGGCAAGTAGCACAAGAACAGCTGTGAGGAAACGTTTTGCGTTCATCTGAAAACTCCCCTTCTGGCTTCACGACGACCCTCCACTACTTCTCTTGGATCGAGCGGAGGTACTCTGCAATGAGGAGAATTCGCCCTCGAGCTTCCGCCTGACGGCTCGATGGTGCTGCTGACTCAGCACGAAAGCGCTCGCCCCATACCGGCATGTCAGTCTCCCCGTGGCCCCGAACCAGTACGGAGCCATCAATGGATTGAATGACCTTCATCATGGGGAAATCCCCGCCTGCTTTCTTCGCGATCTCTGTCAGGTCCGTCGGCTTGGTCGTCAGGACATTTGCAACTGGACCTTTCCCCTTGCCGTCGTAACCGTGGCACGAACTGCAGTAGCGCGTGTATGTCGCCTTGTCGGGGCTCTCGGGCTCGGTGGCCGCCCCCCGTGTCGGGAGACAAAGGAAGAGCGCTACGGCCGCGATCGGACCGAAGGATACCCGGTGGAGCACCGTGTTCTTGAGCGTCATGTCATCCTCCTTCCTGCCGGAACGGATTCCATTAACCACTGCGACAGCAGTGGGGCCTGACCTAGACAGTCCGCGCCGCTCAAGAGCCCTTCTGCAGGTCCCATGCCGAGACCGGCCGCCTAAGTGTGTGCTCGGTGCTGGGCATTTGGAGAGGCCGGCTTCCGAAGACTGAAAAGGCGCAGCCGCACGGGTCAGAATCTTCGAGAGTCTCGGGTGCGCCGTGCCCTGTGGGACTGATAAGATGGCAAATGATGGCTTCCACCACCCAGCCTCCGACGGGCCTTTCTGCAAATGCTTAGAAGCCCAACTTCGAGGAGACAACTTCTTCGGGAGAGCTGGCGCCGCTTCGGCGAGGTTGTGCCTGACATGCAGCAGCCGTGGTACGCTGTGGTCGTGTGCGGCCGCTTCACAAGTGCCGCCGGACTGCGCCATCCTCATCCTTGCCCGACGCGATGAGGACGTTCCGCAGGCACTCGAAGCACTGGCCGAGCCCTTGTGCCTGCCGCTTTGCGGCGGGCTAGATCAACAGCCCGTTGTGAGAAAGGAAGGAGGTGACATGGCTGCGCCGCCGGCGGGCTTCGATCCCGCGCCAGCCTGACACGGCCTCGAACTCCTTCAGCTTCTGCAAGACCTCTTCCCGGCGCTGCTTGCTGCCAAAACGCTCGCCGGTGGCTTTGCGGCGGAGGAAACAAAAGGCCACGAGCTGGTCGGGATCTTTATCGATGAACTGGCAGAAAGCCTCCATGGACTGCAGCTTCGCCGGCTCCTCGGCGAAGGGGTCGCCGCCCCACTGTCGCCTGAGCCCCTCGGCCCAGGCGACAACGGTCTCGTAGCTTTCGATCGGTTTCGGCAGACTCACCGCGCTACTCCGGCAGCCCCAGCTTGCGAGCCAGTTGGCGCAGTTCCTCCTTACGGCCGGGCAATGGCGCCGGCGTTTGTAGCATCTTCGCCTTCTTGAGTTCCTCTACGACCGCCTCGTCTCGCCGAAAGGGATTGCCAACCCGGCCCTCGAAGTAGAGTTCCTCGAACGGTGGCCGCGGCCGCTGGCCTCCGGCCTCGCGCGACTCCAGCGGGTACCCCACATTCAACACGTAGTGTGGGACCCAGTCGTCCGGTACGCCGAAGATCTCCTTGGCTGCTTCCGTATTGAAAGCCGTCCAGCAAGCCCCGAGGCCCTCGTTGAACGCCATCAGGAGTCCCTGTGTAGCACAGCCGCCGTTGTCGAAGGCCATGGCGACCGGATACGCTGGGCTCTTGCTCAAGGGCTCGAGCAGCTGCGGCCAGACGAACTCGTCGACGAAGCGGTGGGTCCACCCATGGCTCGGGGCCAACGCACCGATATCGATGAGCTGTTTCGGACGGGCACCCCGATCCTTCGGGATCACCGAGAGATCCCCGTAGCAATAGATGTGGACCGGCGCCAATTCCATGATGACGCCTGCCACCGGCACTTTGAGCTTCTCAAAGGTGTCGGTCGGCAACTCGTCCCGGTAGACCACGATCGCCCGCAACCACTGGGCGTTCATGGCACAGGACCCGATCCGCATGGCCTCTAGAATTTTCTGGACCTTTTTCCGTTCGACCGGCCGATCCGGATCGAAGAAGCGGATCGACCGCCGGTTGCCCAGCACCTCTGTGAAATCCATGGGTCTTCCTCCTTATCTTCCGAAAGGTGGAGTAGCCGTACGATCGGATCGTTGGCACAGGGGAGCCCGCGAAGTCAACGAAGGAATTGCTGCAACGCCTGGCGGTTTCTACCCCAGCGGTTTCTACCCCAGCTTTACGCGCACTCCGCTTTCTGCCAGACTCAACACAACGATTGTATCGCTTTTGGGACGAGGTGAGGCGAAATGCTCTCTCCTGGCGACCAGGCCCCAGATTTTCATGGAACGCTCGCCGATGGGCGCCAGCTGCGCCTCCGCGATTTTCGCGGACGGCGCCACGTCATTCTGTACTTCTTTCCCAGGGACTTTACACCGGGCTGCACGCGCGAGGCATGCGGCTTCCGCGATCGACGGGCGGAGGTGGCACGCTTGGACGCCGAAGTTGTCGGCGTAAGCCTAGACTCTGCCGAGAAGCACGCGGCCTTTGCCGCAGCGCATAACCTCCCGTATCCGCTCGTCAGCGACCTCGACGCCAAGATCGCGACGGCTTACGGTGTGTCTCGGCTCGGCGGCTGGTTGCCTACCAGGCGTGTCACCTTCGTCATCGACAAACGCGGGGTCGTGCAGCAGGTCATCAAGACCGAGTTGAGCATCAGTCGCCACATCGATGAAGCCGTTGAGACCTTGAAGCGGCTGCAGACACCCGCGTCACCGGCGTGAACACCGGCAATCTAGGGGGCCGCCCCGCAGCCGTTGAGTGCGTTGGCCAAGGCCGTGAGGATTTCATCAACCGTGACCTGGTGATCCCCGTTTGCGTCGCCCGCTGCGCATTCTGATGGAAGGGTGTTGCCCAAGGCGATATTGACCATGGTCAGAACCTCGTTCACGGTCACGACCCGGTCGACGTTGCAATCGCCGACGCACGGCGCCGGTAGCACGGCCGTCGGGCTGGAGACCGGAGTCGCCGTCAGGGTGGGCGTATGCACCGGTGTCGCGATCGAGGTGTCGGTCGGGGCCTGAGTCGGCGGCAGAGTCGCTGTTGGGACCGGGGTCGAGCTTGCGGTTGCCGTAATGGTAGGGGTTTCAGTTGGCGTCACGGTCGGTGGTACCGTGGGTGTGTCCGTGCTGGTTACGACGACGCTTCCATCAATCGCTGCAACCTGACTGACGGCGTCCGGTGCACCGCATGGCGGCGTCTCCGGGATTGGAACGCAGGTCTGGTCGTTCTGCAGACGATCCCCGATTGAGAGCAATGCTGTCGATTTGGGATGCGGACTGTCCGTTGAGGCGTTGAGCAGGTGCAGAGGTATGGCCCCGCTCGCGCTGGGGCCAATCTGCAGGTCTATTGTGAGCAGTTGCCCGTTCGGCAGGGTGGGGATGACCACTGGCCCAGATATGGTTTGCAGATTCGGCCCGTAGATCGCCAGGTTGATAAACCCATCAGGCGTGATGCCACTGCCCGGATCAGGGCAGTGATGTGTTTCCCCCTTTTGACGATCCTCATGCGTTTCTTGGGGCGGGATACCACCGGCCATCGGCATCGTCAAACTTGGGAAAGCGCTGGGGTTGACGGCGCCATTTGTGGTCCCGCGATCCCGGCGCGCGTGGTTGCGGCAATGACAAGGAAAAACTCCGGGTCTTTCCGGGCTCCGGATTATTAGACCTGAGAAAGCAAGTTCGAGATCCAGGCGCGGTTTTTCTCGGCCGTGAGAAGCGAGTCGAACCTTGGCAACGTTCAGAAGCAATCTATCTTGGCCCGATTCTTGTGAGTGTTGCCGTGCTTGTTAGGTCTGTACCGGACGACGGTGCACGCAGGATCGAAACAGGAAAACCAAGGGGGGAGTTCCGATGGCAAGTTGGTCTAAGCTGAGCCGGTTGATGACCGTGGGATTGTTCGCGGCAACACTGACACTGGTCGGTTGTAGTGGCGATGACGGTAGCAACGGCGCGCAAGGGGTTCAGGGACCGACTGGAACGGCGGGGCCGACTGGAGTGACGGGACCCACTGGGCCATCGGGACCCTCCGGACCGACGGGACCCACTGGGCCGTCGGGACCCAGCGGACCGACGGGAGCGACTGGGCCGTCAGGACCCTCTGGACCGACGGGAGCCACTGGGCCGTCGGGACCCTCTGGACCGACGGGAGCCACTGGGCCGTCGGGACCCACCGGCGTGACGGGACCCACTGGACCGAGCGGCCCTGCGCCAACCACCGGGACGCCCCTGGCGACCACGAACAGCATCTCGATTGCCGTTGACGATGTCGCGAAGACTGCGACGTTGACCGTGAATTTTACGGTCACGGATGCGAACGGCAGTTACATTCCCCAACTCGCTGACGCCTCCGCTACTAACGCTACCCAGTTGGCCTACATGCGGTTCGCTCTAGCCGAGCTGCAGCCCGCTGCTGCTAATAGTGGTGATGCCGACATCTGGGTAAACTACACCACGGGTGACCGCACTCCTGCAAACCTGACCGACAATCACGACGGTACCTATACCTACAAATTCAAGACTGACCTGTACGCGAAGTACAACGCTGCCTGGACGCACAGGCTGCTGTTGCTGGTGTCTGCCACTACTGTCGTACCGCAGCTAACGGAGCCGAAGAACGTCATCTATGATTTTGTGCCGGCGCAACTCCCCGGCCCGTTCACCTTCGCCACCACCCGCAACATCGTTACGACCGATGCCTGCAACGGGTGTCATGGCAAGTTGGGAAGCCCGTTGGGCGCCGCCAGTTTCCATGGTGGCAGCCGTTATCTCGTCGAGGCCTGCACGGTCTGCCATACCACGACGCTGGGGACCAACGGCGTGGCCGAATTGGCTCCATTTATTCACAAGATCCACGCTGCTAAGAACGACCCGAACCTGGTTGACCTCCTCTCGGGCGTCACTAAGATTACCTACCCCGGCCAGAAAGGCACCGATAGTTCTACCATCACGGCCTTGGGGGGGCCGAGCAAGGCGCTAGGGGCTCCGATCGACTGTGCCAAGTGCCACGATTCCGCGGCTGCGGATAGCGACCACTGGAACACGCGCCCCACGATGACGGCTTGCGGCTCTTGCCACGAAGTGGATTTTGCTGCGGGCACCAACCACGCCTTCGGCGCGCAAGCAAACAACGTGCTTTGCGCGGGATGCCATCCGGCGTCAAGCGCGACGGGTTGGCCGGTTAAGAAGTACCACATGCCGACCGATGCCACCGCGGCGAACCCTGACATCCCTGCCGGGCTGGCCAAGATCGACTACTTCATCGATAGCGTCACGGTGAACGGGAGCAACCAAGCCGTTGTCACCTTCCACATCAACAAGGATGGCACGCCACTGGATCTCTCCACCTATCCTCCTGCGGGCTTCAGTGGTGGGCCGAGCTTCCTGGTTGGCTACACCCTGCCTCAGGGCCCAATCACTACTCCCGTCGACTACAACAACCTAAACCGCAGCGCCGCCCAGCCCTTCAGCGTAACCCTCGCGAGCTTGGCTGCCAGCCTGACGGGTACGGCCGCTAGCTACACCGCTATCCTCACCACTGCGCCCTTCCCGGCCGGTGCGACCATGCGTGCGGTTTCCCTGCAGGGGTACTTCACCCAGGTGAAGGGTGGTTCGATCCTGGCGGACACGCCCCGCCACACCCTCTCGGTTGTCGCGGGCGTGAGCGTTCTCAAGTGCTCGAACAATAGCTCCATCTCCTGCACCGTCAATGCGGACTGCGGCACCGGCAATACGTGCGTGAACACGGAAGCACAGCGGCGCGTAGTGGTGGACAAGGACAAGTGCCTCGCCTGCCACGAGATCCTGAGCTTGCACGGCGGCAACCGGGTCAACGAGGTGCAGGTGTGCGTCATCTGCCACAATCCCAATCTGAGCAGCAGCGGCCGCGGCGCCGATCCCGCCAACGTCGACGCCGCAAATAAGCAACTCCTTACTGATAATGGCTACGATCCCACTAAGCCCCTGACCTGGCCCGAGGCCACCCTCAACTTTAAAGAACTGGTCCACGGTATCCATTCGGCCGGCGTGCGGACCTTCCCGTACGAGTTTGTCCGCGACCGGGGAACGAGTGGGGTCTTCTACTACAACTGGAGCGAGGTGACCTTCCCCGGCATCCCGAGCAACTGTCTGACCTGCCACAAGCCGGGTACCTTTGATGCCGATCTGCCCTCTGGCGTGCTGCTGACCACCGACCGCACCACCTCGGTTGCGGATGGAAACGACCCGACGACAGCGGCTGTGGTTGCGGCCCGTACCAGCGTGCCGAACGTCACCGACTGGGTGAACAGCCCGACAGCCTCGGCCTGCTACTTCTGCCACGACGGCAACCTCGATGCAGCTCACTTCGGGCAGAACGGCGGTTTCCTCGACCTGACGCGCTCCGATGCGGTGGCGTCAAACGCACCGGTCGAGACCTGTAAGCTCTGCCACGGCCCTGGCCGGTTGGCGGACGTTGCGACGATTCATCCTGGGCTGGTCGCAACACAGTAACGGTTGCAGGCCTGCGCGGGTTGGTGCGTGGCTGCCTGGCAGGCGGGTTGCGCTTAACCCGAGGATACAGTTGGATCATCACAGGGCGGACCCTTCGGGGTCCGCCTTTTTTTTGGGGCGTTTTCATGAACGTTGCGCACGGTGGGCCAGGCGCTCGTGCGTTGGGCTCCAAATCGGTCGGCCTTCAAAGCCTTGAAAGGCGCGGGGGAAACTAATACGGAACTTCATCATTTCTGTTTGGTGCGATTCTTGTGGATAGTGTATTGTTCAAGCAGGAAACGAGCGCGAAGCTGGATGAACTGCGTGCTGGACCGGGCGCGGCAGCCCCTCCGGTGATGTCACACCAATATTGTTCGTCGACAAGGGTTTTGCGGCATCGAGCGCGCGTCCGAAGAGAGCGAGTCCATTGCGCTGATGCGTAAGCGAATAAAGTTTGCCCTGGGCGGGTTGTGTATCGGACTTGCGGTCGCTTACCTGATCGTTTCGGGCACCAGCGAGACGGCCACCTATTTCCTGACCGTAACCGAGGCCGCGAGTGCGGAAGGGATAGGCCAGGTGCGGGTGAAGGGTAGAGTTCGCGAAGGCAGCGTCGTCAAGAGTCCGGAAGAGGTTCGGCTCACGTTTACGCTCACCGATAACGAGAGACAGATACCGGTATTCTACCATGGCATCGTCCCTGACCTTTTTGCCGAAGGCCCGGGAGGTCATCGTCGAGGGACGTCTAACGCCGCATGGGTTGATCGCAGAGAATCTCCTTGCCAGCTGCCCGTCGAAGTACGAGCCACAGGAGAACGGCGGGGCGTTTCTGCGTCCTTAAGCGATCATCGATGCGATTCCCGACCGGTATACCCGCTGCCGTCCGAAGTAGTATCAAGCTTAAACTCGTTCTGGTCGTAGTCGCCATACTCGCCGTGACGGTTGGTATCGCGCCCTGGGGCGCTATCCGCATGCAGGAGCAGCAGCTCATGCGGGACTCCGAGGAGCATCTGAGGTCGCTACAAGGGCTGCTCAGAGTGCTGGTTGCCGACGCCATGCTTATCGGTGACCGGGAACAGATCCAAAAGCTGATCGAGGAGGTAGCTAGCCACCAAGACATCAAACAAGTGAGAATCTTCGACACCGATGGTATCGTCCACTTTTCCTCCCATCCGGAGGAACGGGGCAGCCGGCTGAGTTATGACGAGATGCATCGTTATGTCGGCATGGCTGACCCGGTGACGATGAGCCGTGAAAAGGGAGCCGTTGTCCACACCGTGTTGCAGCCGATGTTCAATCGCCCGGCGTGTTTCCGTTGCCATCCGCCCGAACTGAAAGTGTTGGGCATTCTCCAACTCAGCCTTTCCCTCGACCAGATGTCGCACCAAGTGTCGAGCCTGGAGCGGTCGGCCTTAGTCGCGACGCTGATTACTTTGGTGGTGATCATCATCGGGGTCTGGCTGGCCCTGACGCTGCTCATTGACCAGCCTCTCCAGCGCCTGGTGGATGTCATGGTCCGGGTGGCGCACGGCGACCTCAGCGTGCGAGCGGCCGTGTCGAACCGTGACGAGCTGGGTCAATTGGCGGGACACTTCAACGATATGATCTCCAAGCTGCACACGGCGCAGGAAGAACTGGAGCGATACCACCAGGAGCAAATGGCCCGGGCGGATCGGCTCGCAACGCTGGGCCAGATGGCGGCGGCCATCGCGCATGAAATACGCAATCCGCTGACCGGGATCAGCGGTGCCCTCTCGGTTCTGAGCCGCGACTTCCCCGGCGAGGATCCGCGGCGAGAAATCGTGCGCCAAACGCGCCTGCTGATCGACCGCCTGAACAAGACGGTCGAGGACATCCTGCACTACTCGCGGCCGTCTTTGCCGCAGTTCCAGACGGTCCAGCTCGATGACATCATCGAGCGGAGCCTCTCACTGGTCGGAGGTGAGGCGGCAAAGGCCGGCATCCGAGTGGTGAAGGAATTGGATCCAACGGTCCATTCTGGGGATGATGCTCCCACGGTGGACGCGGATCCTCATCAAATACAGCAGGTCCTGATGAATCTCATTCTGAACGCGATCCAGGCAAGCACCGCCGGCGGACAGGTGTGCATCCGC
>DASVHW010000359.1 GCA_036382395.1 Candidatus Binatia bacterium
CTCGACGCGAACGCGATCTCCGACATGAAGTTCCTCGAATCCGTGCACAACTTTTCCCTCTGCGGCTGGCTGCATGATTCGGACCCATGTCCCCTTCGCTGAAGCGCCGGTCACAATGGCGTCGAACCGTTCGCCGATCCGCGATTCCAGAAGGAGCGCCGCGGCGGACTTTCGCACCTGCCGCTCCACCTTGGTCGCGCTGTCCTCTTGCTCCGTGCAGTGCCGGGCCAGCTCACCGAGCTCGTCGTTGCTGTAGGGCACCGGCTGTCCCGCCAGCGCCGCTTTCAGCAGGCGCTGCGTGATGACATCCGGAAAACGCCGGTTCGGCGCGGTGGAGTGGGTATAGTCCTTGACGGCAAGCCCAAAGTGTCCCTCCGCTCGTTGACCGGGAAGCTCGAGGGTGTACTCGCCCCGGCCCAAGAGCTTGATCACGGAGAGCGAGACATCGGGAAAGCGCGCCGGATCTGCCTCCCGGCGCTTCCTGAGGAACTCATCAAGAGCCCCGGCGGTGGGCTCTGATGGCAGGCGCTCGCCCACAGCCGCAGCCAGCTCGACGATCCGCTCCCAACGCTCGGGCGAGTGCAGGACCCGTCGCAGCGACGGAAAGCCCTTCTGCTCGAGGTACCTCGCGGTCACCCCGTTGGCCGCAATCATGAAGTCTTCGATTAGCTCCTTGGCCCGATTCGGCTCCTCAGCTCGTAGGTCGGCCAGCGCGTCGCCATCGAACACGGCCCGCGCCTCAGTCGTCTCCAGGCTCAAGGCGCCGTGTTCGTGCCGGAGCTTCTTCATCGCCTGCGCGACCCGATCCTGAATGCGGAGCTGCTGATCGAGCCCCGGTAGTGCCGATATCCGTGCCGGCGCGGGCGTGGCGCCGTCGAGCCAGGCGGCGACGCCGTTGTAGGCGAGCTTGGCGCGATTGATCACGATCGCCCGATAGACGTCAGACCCCTCCACTGCTCCGTCGGCACTGACCGTCATCTCGATGACGATCGCCAGCCGCTCCTGGTCCTCGCCGAGAGATGTGAGGTCGGTAGAGAGCTTCTCAGGAAGCATTGGGAAGATCTCGGCGGCCGTGTAGACGGAAGTGGTATTGGCCCGCGCGTGGCCATCGAGCGCGGAGTCTTTCTTGATGATGGCGTCGACATCGGCCACCGCAACGAGGATCTTCACCGCGCCGCCCGCGTTCGGCACCGCGACCGAGAGCTGGTCGAGATCGCGCGAATCATCGTTGTCGATCGACGCCCAGAGCAGACTCCGAAGGTCGCGGATGGAAGCGCCGATCTCTGTGGCCGCTCTCGTGATGGTATCTGTCTGCGCCAGAACCGCGGCGGAAAAGTCCGGCAACATCCCCCGTTGAAGCATCGCTCGTCGCGCGATGCTTCTGAGCTGGCTCCGGGCGGGCACGGCTTGATTCATGGGCGGACGATACGCCCCGCACGGGCCGCTGTATAGGGAAACGGAAGTACCGCGTCGCGAAACCGAAGCGGGACCAGCCGATGTTTCAGGTCTCCGGTTTCCTGGACCAGCGGACGTCGTCGGTGACGAGGGCGATCTTCGCGAAGTCCGTCATGAACACGAGCAACAGCATTTACCTTGCGAGCCGTTTCCGGATCGCCTGTAATTCCTGCCGGCGTTTGGCACCGGACTTGGGGTAAGCCATTCGGAGCTCTTTGAGTCCGTCAAGGATAATCTGGGAAACGATCAACCGTGCGTTCTCTTTGTCGTCGGCGGGAACGGCGTACCAGGGCGCGTTGCGGGTGCTTGTTGCACTCAAGCATTCCTCATAGGCCTGCATGTACTGTTTCCAGCATTTCCTCTCCTCAATGTCCGCCAGGCTGAATTTCCAGTTCTTCTCCGGCTCATCGATACGTTCGAGGAAGCGCTTTCGCTGTTCTTCCTCCGAAAGATGCAGGAAAAACTTGATGATCCGTGTTCCGTTGCGGTAGAGATGGTTCTCCAGGTCCACGATGGAGCGATAGCGCTCCTGCCAGATTGTTTTCTCGTCGAAGAACTCCTTCGGCAGTCTCTGGCTGCGCAGGATCTCCGGATGCACCCGAACGATCAGTACTTCCTCGTAATAAGATCGGTTGAAGATTCCGATCCGACCGCGTTCCGGTAGGGCCCGGGTGGTGCGCCACAAAAAATCGTGATCGAGCTCGGCGCCGGTGGGATGTTTGAAGCTGAACACCTGGCAGCCTTGTGGATTGACACCCGACATCACGTGCCGGATGGCGCCGTCCTTCCCGGCGGCATCCATTGCCTGAAAAATAAGCAGCAAGGCATAGCGATCGGATGCATACAGAAGGCGTTGCAGCGAGCTCAGTTGTTTAACGTGTTCCTCCAGAAGGCGTTGATACTTCTTCCTCGACTTGTAAACGGGCTTCACGAGCGTCGGCCACTTCTTGAGGTTGACCCTTTTTCCCGTCGGCACACGGAAAATGTTGGAATTGATTTTCATCCTGATCCTTTCGGTGGCCCTGGCTGCGTGGGTCGCAGTCGATCACTTATGGGATTCATCTTTTTGGATATCCCGTTCCTCCTGGAGCCTTTACACCTGCCGTTCAAACGCCGCCATCGGCCCGAAGAACTGCCCGGGGTCCAATAGGGAGGAACACATCGTGGCCCCCTTCGACGGCGTGGTGAGGGGCCGCTTTCGTCGCCGCCGGCGCATTGATCCACGTGAGCGGCTCGCAAGCCAAGTTAGCGAAAGAAAGCTCGACCCCCGTGAAGGGCGAGAGCAGGCCGGTGGTGAATGTCGTCGGCATCTCGCAGGGGCAGCAAGAGATCTCTCCAGGCGCTACTGCGGGAGCTTGACGCTGCGATCATCGGCTGCGCAGCCGTACAGATGAGGGACAATCATCCGAGAATGACGCGCACGTGATGTGTCGCGCCGTCGTCCGCAAGGTCGACTCGCGCTTGGTTTCCCGGAAGCGCCGTCCCATCAAGCTCCGCGTATGTGACTCCGTGGGTGACTCCGTTTGGGTTCTCAACCGAGATCTCGTAGCGCGCCGAGTGGTAACGGAACACCATCTCGAAGCCGCGCCACGCCTTCGGCACGCACGGATCGACAAGCAGCGTCGCGCCTTGCACACGGAACCCTAGGATCCATTCAAGGCCCGCCCGATACATCCAGCCAGCCGAACCGGTGTACCAGGTCCAGCCACCCCGCCCGACGTGCGGGGGTTGGGAATAGACATCGGCAGATGCAACGTACGGCTCCACCTTGTAGCGGTGAACGGTCGCGCGCGTGCTGGCGTGATTGATGGGGTTCAGGATCGAGAACAGCTCACCGGCCTTGTCGCCGTCGCCGAGCAGCGCGAAGGCGATCACCGACCAGATGGCGGCATGGGTGTATTGGCCACCGTTTTCGCGGATGCCGGGCGGGTACCCTTTGATGTAGCCAGGGTCCACCGGGGCCGGGGGCCCCGGCCGTCCGTTCGGCGGGTCGCTCCGCGTTGCGTCGCTTGGTTGCGGCTGCGAGCCAAACTCCACTTGAGCAGAAGGAGTTCCGCCCTGCCCTAGCACCGGGTGATCGAACGGCGGGGTGAAGAGCAAGACCAGTCCGTCACCACGCCGGACGAGGTGTTCCTCCACCGCGGCCATGGCCCTCGCAGCGCGCGCCGGATCCGCGGCCCCGGAGATCACCGCCCACGACTGCGCGATCGAATCGATGCGGCATTCGTCGCCCGAAGCCGAACCGAGCGGCGTGCCGTCGTCGAAGTAGCCGCGCCGGTACCAGTCGCCGTCCCAGGCTTCGCGTTCCAGGGATTTCCGCAGGGCGGCTGCGCAGCACCGCCAGGTCGCGGCACGCGTCTGCTCACCGCGGCTATCCGCCAGGGGAGCCAAGGCCGACAGCGTGGCGTACAGGAACCAGCCGAGCCAGACGCTCTCGCCCTTGCCTCCTTCGCCGACCCGATTCATGCCGTCGTTCCAGTCTCCCGCACCGATCAGCGGTAAGCCGTGCTCACCGACCGACAAACTCCGGTCAAGGGCCCGCGCGCAGTGTTCGAACAACGTGGCGTGCTCCTCGGCCACCATCGGCTGAAAGTACGAATCGTAGTCGCCGGCGCGGAGGGCGGGCCCTTCGAGAAAGGAAACCCTCTCGTCGAACACGGCGAGATCGTTCGTGACCTCGACGTAGTGCGCGGCCGCGTATGGCAACCAAATGCGGTCGTCGGAGACCCGCGTGCGCACGCCCTGGCCCGACGGCGGCAGCCACCAGTGCTGCACGTCGCCTTCGACGAACTGGCGCGCCGCGGCGCGCAGGAGATGCGCGCGCGTCAACTCCGGCTGCGACAGCGTCAACGCCATCACATCTTGGAGCTGGTCGCGGAAGCCGTAGGCGCCGCTCGCCTGGTAGAACGCCGAGCGCGCCCACACCCGGCAGGCGAGGGTCTGGTAGAGCAGCCAGCGGTTCAGCAGAATGTCCATGGACCGATCGGGTGTCTTCACCTGCACCGCGCCGAGGACGTTGTCCCAGAGCCCGCTCACTGCGCGCAAGACCGCGTCGAGGTCGGCGGTGCGGTAGCGTGCGATCAAGGAGAGCGCTTCCGCCTTCGTCGCCGCCTCGCCGAGAAAGAAGACGATCTCGGCGACACCGTTCGGCCTGAGTTCCAGCTGGGTTTGCAGGGCGCCGCAGGGGTCGAGACCGGCACCGACTCGATTGGAGAGCGGTGCTCCGCCGGCCAGCGCCGCCGGATGATCGAGCGTGCCGCTGCGGCCGAGGAACTCCGTCCGGTCGCCTGTCCAAGCGAGTTGCCGTCCGCCGAGGTCTGCGAATGCCACGCGACCACCGAACTCGTTGCTCCAGGGGTTCCGTGCGAGCATCGCTCCGGTCTCCGAGTCGATCTCGGTCACGACGAACGGCGCAGAGGCGCCACGGGAAGTGCCGAGCACCCACTCCACATACGCGGTGACTGAGAGACGCCGCGATCGGCCCGAATGATTCTGGATCTTCAACCGAGAAATCTTGATCGGGTCATCGTGCGGTACGTACTGCAGTAGCTCAAGCGAGATCCCGTGCGAAGTGTGCTCGAAGCGGCTGTAGCCCTGGCCGTGTCGCACAACGTACGGCGAGGTCTCCTCGTGAATCGGCAGAGCCGTGGGGCCCCAGAGCGCTCCACTGTCTTCGTCGCGAACGTAGATCACCTCACCGGGCCGGTCGCTGACGGGGTCGTTCGACCACGGGGTGATCTGGTGATCGCGACTGTTGATTGACCACGTGTAGCCCCCGCCTTCGACTGACACTTGGAAGCCGAATGAGGGATTGGCGATGACGTTGATCCATGGCGCGGGCGTCCACTGCCCCTCACCGAGGATCGTTACGTATTCCCGTCCGCCGGCGGCGAAGCCTCCCAGGCCGTTGAAAAACTCGAGTTCCAGTTGCGGCGGCGCGGTTTCCGACGGTGCGTTCGCCGACCTCCCTCTGACCCCCTCCTGGGTCAGGAGGGGGGAGGACACGCGGCGCGGCGACGGTGCGGCGGGCGCGGATTGTTCCAGACGTTTGACTTGCTCGGAGAGGCTGCCGCGGCGGCTGAGGAGCACCGCGCGCGCCGCGGTCTGGAGCAGGCTGCGCACCTCGACCGACACCAGGTCGGCTCGTAAGGCGAACACGGATCCGCGTGCGCCCTCTCCTTCGGGGCGCGGCCGCGACTGGCTCGCTCGAACCAGTCCCTCCAGGAAGGCCTGGAGATCCTGAGAGTAAGACGAGGGCCTTTCGTTCAGGATCACGAGATCGACGGCCAGCTGCTTCATCCGCCAGTATTCGTGGGCGCGGAGCAACTGCCGGATGATCTCCAGATCCTCGGCTTCATCGATCCGCACCAGGACTATCGGCAAGTCGCCGGAGATTCCGTGGGCCCAGAGCGTCGACGGTCCCCGCTCGTTTCGTTTGAGCACTGCTGACGACGGTCGCAGCGATGGGTCAGAGTACAGCACGCGGTTGGCGAGACGCTGAAAGAGGTGCGCTTCGTCGGGGCCGACGCCAAGATGATGGAGCTGGACCTGGGCCTGCGTCCACGCCAGGGTGACCGCGCGTTCGAAGGCCGTCGCGTCGTGGTGCTTGTCGGCCAGGTCGAGCGCTGCGCTACGCGACGGCGCGATCAGCGTCCAGAACGCGACGCGCATCGTGGCCCCCGGCGGAATCCGCACGCGGCAGCGCAGACTGAAGATCGGATCGAGCACGGTGCCAATCGTGTTGGAGAGCGGCCGGCCGTCCATCACGGAGACCGGCGTCCGGATCTCGTGCCCGCGTCCGAGAAAACGCGCGCGGTCGGTCTCGAATTCCACGTCGCCCACGGTCTCGCCTTCCACGACGGCGAGGTGTGCTGCCCAGACCTGAGACTCGCCCGGTGACCGCAGCCGCCGCGTGGCCAGGAGGGCGCCGACACCGGCGACGAACTCGGTTTGCACGAACAGCTTGGAGAAGGCCGGGTGTGCTGCGTCGGCCGCGGGGGGCGCCAACACGACCTCGGCGTAGGAGGTCAGCTCAATCTCCCGGGCGCGGCTTCCGAGGTTCGAAATCGACACGCGGCGCACCTCGGCATCGTCCTCAGCGGAGACCGCGACCTCGAGCGTCGTCGTGATCGTCCCGTCGCGACGCACGATCTCGGCACGGTCCTCGGAGAACTCCACCTCGTAACTGTCGGGCTCGACGCCGCTCGGTTGGTACCCCGCCGACCACACATCGCCGCTACGCGTGTCGCGCAGGAAGACGTACGTGCCCCAGGAATCGCAGGTCACGTCCTCTCGCCAACGCGTCACCGCGAGGTCCCGCCAGCGACTGTACCCCGAGCCCGCGGCGGTGATCATCACTGCGTATCTGCTGTTGGAGAGCAGGTGCGTGCGCGGAATGGGGTCGTGCGGCGAATGGAACCGGCGCAGCATCGGCGGAACGAGCTCGCGGACGTTGGCGGCCGCCTTCACCTCCTCGGCGCGCGGGCGGGTCACCGCGACGCCGCGCGGCGTGCGTTCCTGCAGCAACAGCTCCGTCGCTTGGATGATCGGCTCGGCGTGAAAGCGGGTGCGCATCGCGCCGTTTTCGAGAGCGTCGGCGATCGCCACCAGAGTCATCCCTTGGTGGTGCGCCATGTAGGCGCGTACGATCGCAACCGGCTCGTCTTCGGGAAGGCGCGTCGGGGTGTAGTCCAGAGCCTCGTAAAAGCCATAGCGGCCACGGCCGCCGGCGGCAGCAAGGCGTGAGAAATTCCGCGCCGCGGCCTCCGCATCCACCATCGCCGCCAGCGCCGTCGCGTAGGGAGCGACGACGGCGTCCTCGCTGAGCCCGCGTTTCAGCCCCAGGCCGGGCACGCCAAAGTTCGAGTACTGATAGGTGAGCTCTAGATCTCGCGCATTGTATGCCGATTCCGAGACACCCCATGGCACGCCGAGCTCGGCGCCATACTTCATTTGCCGGCGGACGACGAAGCGGCTCGTTTGCTCCAGCAGGCTCCCCGCCGGCGCGCGCATCACCAGCGACGGCATCAGGTACTCGAACATCGATCCCGACCATGAGATCAGCGCCGAACCCCGGTCGACCGGCGTCAAGGCGCGTCCGAGCTGAAACCAGTGGCGCGCCGGCACGTCTCCCTTGGCGATCGCGACGAAGCTCGCCAGGCGCGCCTCAGAGGCGAGCAGGTCGTAACAGCTGGGATCCAGACTGCCCTCAGCGACCTGGTACCCGATCGAGAGGAGCTGCCGCTTGGGGTCGAAGAGAAAGCCGAACTCCATGGCGTCGAACATCTTCCTCGCCAGCTCGGCGAGCGCCACGAGGCGCCGTTCGAGCGACCGGGCGGCGCGAGCGGAACGCTCGAGAGCGTCGACTAGCGCGTCAACGCTTCCGTCAGGCTGCGCCGCGAGCGCCGCTCGCGAGCGCGCCAGGATGTCGAGGGCCGTCTCGCAGCGGTCGGGCAGATCAGCCAGGGTCGGGATCGAGTCGAAGAGGGATCCGAGCGCCTCCTCTGGAGACGTCTCTCCATCCACTCTCGCCGCAGCGACGAGACGCGCCCAGGGCATCAACTGCTCGAGGTCGCGCGCGTGGCCCTGAATGGATGCCCGCACTGCCTCCGCCCAGGTCAGCACGTCGGCGCTGGCACCGTCGCCCCGTCCCGCGCTCAGGGTTCGCGCAATGTCGGTGAGGGTGTCGGCGTGGAGTACGAGCGCCGCCAGCCGGCGGGCAATGTTCGCGACACCGCGCACCGGCGCCGCGGGTGCCTCTCGGAGCGAAGCAGCGAGAGCGTCGAGTGCCTCGTTCAGCTGCTTTCGAGTTACCGTTTGCGTCCGTCGGTCGTCGGCGAGCGCGCGCAGAGATTCACGGGTGATCGCCAGCGCGTCCTCGATTCCGGCGCGCCATTGCGGGCCCAGCACGGGACGGTCGATCATCTCCCGACAGGCGTTGCCAAGCGCGATCAGGTGGCCGGCGAGATTCCCGCTATCCACTGAGGAGACGTATTTCGGGTCGAGCGGACGCAGGTCACGCGTGTCGTACCAGTTGTAGAAGTGGCCGCGGAAGCGCTCGAGCCCGTTCATCGTCCCGAGAGTCGCGTCCAGCCGCTCCACCGTCTCGAGCGTCCCCAGCCAGCCGAAATCGCGGGCGGCGACTACCGACAACAGGTACAAGCCGAGGTTGGTGGGCGAGGTCCGATGCGCCACCATCGGCTTCGGGTCTTCTTGAAAGTTGTCGGGAGGGAGCATGTGATCTTCCCCCGCAACAAAGGTCTCGAAGAAGCGCCACGTGCGGCGTGCGGTGAGCCGCAGTACGTGCGCATCTGCGGCGGAGACCGGCTTCGGGCCCGCCACGGGCGGCGGACGGCTCGCCCACTGCGCGACGACCGGCGACAGCATCCACAGGATCACGAACGGAGCCGCGATCAGCCAAGACCCGTGTCCGGCACCCCCGACGACAACCGCCGCCCCGCCGGCAAGCGCGAGCACGACACCGCCGGCCATCCGCTGGTAGAACCCGCGGATATCGAGCGGGAGGCTGAACTTCGCCTGCGCGGCGGTGACCCACTCCAGCATGTGGCGCCGGCTCACGAACAGACGGAAGAGTGTGCGCACGATGGCGTCGGTCATCAACCACGCCTGATGCGCGAGCAGCGTGAGCAGGAACGCGATCTGTGACAGCGCCAGCGCGAGATCCGCGCCGACCGCGAGCAAGTGGCTGCGCTTCGAGATCCCCAGCCGTCGCGGCACAATCCCGCCGAGAAGCGGCAGCAGGGCGGGCAGCGCGAGAATCGCGAGAATACAGGTGGTCCAGACTGCGGCCGCCGGGAGCGGTAGTGTCCAGCCTGCCAGGAACGCAAGGAACGCTGCCGGCGCCGACAGCGTGCGGCGCAAGTTGTCCATCATCTTCCAACGGCCGATCAACGGAATCGCCCGCGTGGCGGCGTCCCGCGAGTCCCGCCCACGGCCGAGAATCCAGGGCAGCAATTGCCAGTCGCCGCGTGCCCAACGATGCTGGCGCGCCGCGGCGACATCGTAGCGTGATGGAAATTCCTCGACGACCTCGATGTCCGAAACCAGTCCAGCCCCGGCGAAGATGCCCTCCAGAAGATCGTGACTCAGGAGCGTGCTCTCGGGAACCCGCCCTGCAAGGGCGGCTTCAAAGACGTCGACGTCATAGATTCCCTTCCCAGTGTAGGAACCCTCCCCGAAGAGGTCCTGGTACACATCGGAGACGGCGAACGCGTACGGGTCCATGCCGCCCGGCCCCGAGAAGACGCGCTGGAACAGCGAACCCTCGCGGCCGGTCGGCAACGTCGGCATGACCCGCGGCTGCAGCACCGCGTATCCTTCGACCACGCGGCCGGTGCAGGGATCGAGCCGCGGACGGTTGAGCGGGTGAGCCATCTTCCCGATCAGCCGCCTGGCGGCTCCGCGCGGGAGTCGCGTATCGGCGTCGAGGGTGATCACGTAGCGGACGCCGGAGGGTACGACGGGCGGGCGGCCGCCGACGGCCAGGAAGGTCGTGTCGGTCGCGCCGCGCAGCAATCGATTCAACTCGTGCAGCTTGCCGCGCTTACGTTCCCACCCGATCCACTTTCCTTCGCCCTCGTTCCAGACCCGTCGGCGATGAAGCAGGAGGAATCGTTCGCTATCCGCTGCCGTTGCGTGGCGCTGGTTCAAACGCGCGATGCCCTCGACGGCCGCACCGAGAAGCTCCTCGTCACCTGGCGCACTCTCCGTGGCAGCGTCCGTCCAGTCCGAGAGCAGCACGAAGCAGAGGTCGTCTTCCGGACTTGCCAGATGATGAACCTCGAGGCGCTCGATCTGCTCCTCGATCGCTGCTCGCGTCGTTAGCAGCGTCGGCACCGCGACCATCGTGCGCCGGCTCGACGGCACCCCGTCGCGCAGCTCCAATCCAGGCAGCACCGTCGGGCCGAACTGATTCGCGACGTGGCGGTTCACGAGCGCCACCGCCGCATCCGATGCCGGGACCAGGGCGAGCAGCGCGAGCAGGCAGAGAGCCGATCCGCCGACCCCGGATTCCGCCCCGCCGAGCAATGACAGAGCGAGGATAAAGGCGGTGATGGTCGCGATTGTTCCCGCGTAACCCAGGATCCCCGCGGTGGCGTAGGCGCGGACGAGCCAGTCCCTCACCGGAACACGAAATCCGAGTTCCCTCTCGAAGGCCCGACGCCCTTTCGAGATGAGGTAATAGCCGGGGTCCTGCTCGCGGCGAGCGGCGGCGTCGCTGCGGTGCGGTGATTCGCGTCCGGCGCGCGTGGCGGCCAGAATCACACGCGCGGCGACGTCGATCTCCGGGTGCTCCGAGCCGCGCGCAAGCTCTTCGATCGCGTGCCGGTAACGGTCGCGCGTCGCGAAGTCCATTGCGGCGAAGTCGCTGTCGGCGCGGAGCACCTCATCGACAAGACTGACGCTCTCGAAGAAGTCCGCCCAATCGACGGCGGACATGAGGCGCATGCTGGTGATCACATTGCGGACCGTCACGTTCATCGCGCCCTGCCGCCGATGCTCCTCCCGCACGATCTCGTCGGCGGTTGTTCGCTGGGCTACCAGGCGATCGTCCAGCCAGCGCAGCGCCGGCGTCACCCTCGGATCCTGATCGCGCAGCCGCTGCACCAGCTGCACCGCGAAGGCTGTCGGCAAGTGCCTCCGGTCGAAGCGTCGCAGGGCCGTCCCTACCGGCTCGGCCTCACGGCTGCCGACTCCCAGAAGGCGGTCGGCCAGGTCGTCGGCCTCTTGGCGCGCCGCTCGGCCGCTCACGATCCGGTCGGCCAAGCGCCGCAAATTCTCCACGAGCACGATGCGCAGCGTGATCGCCACTGCCCAGAGTTCGCCGATCGTGAGCGGCTGCACGCGCTGGTAGGCGCGCACGAATCGGCACAGCGTCTGCGGGTCGAACAAGCTGTCGGTATGCGCGACGAAGGCCCAGGCCAGTCCGAACACGCGCGGATAGCCCTCGAGTGGCCCGTCCGCCAGCTTGGGCAGCTGGCGATAGTAGCCGCGCGGGAGATCGTCTTGGATCTCGCGATTCTGTTCCTCCACGACGTGAAAGTTGTCGACCAGCCACTCGGCCGCCGGGACGATGGCGCGTTCCTCACGGATGGCCTCGGCGATAGCGCGATACGCTGCGAGCAGCACGCGGCCGTTGTCCCGCAGCCGGGGCGCGAGCCGTCGACCGGCCCCAGGCCGCGGCGTGACGCGCTGCGCCGCCGCCAGACTCTCGGCATGTTGCTCCAGGCGCTCGATGCTGAACAATTCGCTGCGAATCGGCTCTTCAGGTTCGTGCGGCGCCACCGCCGGCAGACCTGTGAGCCTGTGAATGATTGAATGCTTCACTATTCCCTTTCCGCTCGGTGACCACGTCAAACCGAGCCGCAGGAAGGTTCATCGAACCGTTGAGTTCACACCGACCCGCACAATGCCGTGGCGAGCGCAGTCGGTGTCAACCCACTCGCACGCCCCGCTACGCTCGCCCTGACCATAGCACGCCCGACGAGCGCGCGCGCCTCGGCATGCACTTGCTGGGCATCGCGCCCGACACGGGGATGGTTGCCTCCCGAATGGACGAATCCAATCTGAGCGGCCACCTGTCGCCAGCGTCCAGCGGCCGTCGGCGGTTGCTTTTGCTCCGGCTGAACGTGGGCCTCGGCTGTTTTGACGTTAGTGCGAATGGTGGCGCCGTACACCTAGTAGTTGGTGTAGAGGTAGTTTTGGCTGCAGGATGTTGGGGGCGATGCGGCTGAGGATGGCGGCGCGCTCGAGTTCGCTGTATAGGTGAGCGAGCTGCTCGCACACGCTGGGAAGGGAATGCTTCCCACCATTGGGAAGTCTCAACGCGCTTCGGCCGCCTCATCGGCCGAGCCGTCTTGGCATGCCGCTTGCCAATGTACCGCGAAGGAGGAAAAACAAACGAACAGGAATTCGTCACCTGATCGTCGCGAAGGTCTCCCGTTCCGCCATATACTGGTCCCCCTGGACAGCTCGGCGCTGGCGGCGTGCGCGCTGCCGTTTGCGGCGGCAATCGCGCGAGCCCTCTCCGGGCGCATCACGTTACTGCGAGTGCTCGTGCCTCATCGTGGACCTGGTCCGGGCAGGCAGATGGACGCCGTGGAGTGGGAAATCATCCGCGCCGAAGCCCACAGCCACCTCGCCAAGTTCGAGAGTGAGCTCAAAGCGAGTGGGGTGGCGTCGGCGCTGGAGTTGGTTCAAGGCCGCGCGGCCGAACAAATCCTTCAGTTCGCCAAGGAGCATGAGGTCGACTTGATCGTCCTGTCCAGCCATGGGGAAGGCGGGCTGAGCGGCTGGGTCTTGAGTAGCACGGTGCAGAAGGTGGTCGCCCGGGCGCATACCTCCGTCTTGATCGTCCCGGCGTACGCGCATGAGGGAAAGCGCATCGGCGAGTTGCGCTTCGACAAGATCTTGGTCCCTTTGGACTGCTCGCCACGCGCAGAATATATTCTGCCGCTTGCCACAGGGCTCGCGCGCGCCTGCGAGAGCAAGTTGATACTCGCGCACATTGTGCCGGAGCCGGAAATGCCGCGCCGCATGCCACCGTCGCCGGAGGATGTCGCGCTCGCGGCGCAGCTCACGGAACGCAACCGCCGCGAAGCCGAGCATTATTTGAGCGAACTGCAACATCGGCTGTCGGCGCAGGGGGTGGGGACCGAAGTCCGCATCGTGGTGTCGCCACGGCGGGCGCGTTCCATTCGCGCCTTGGCCGAGCGGGAGAACGTGGACCTCGTGCTCGTCTCCGCGCACGGGAAGACTGGGGATGCGAGCGAACGCTACGGCGGTATTGCGGCGCGACTGATTCAGGAGAGCGGCAAGCCAGTGGTCATCCTCCAAGACTTGGCGGGGGTCATGCACGAGGCGACGGCTGCCGAGGAAGCCGCGCACAGCCACCCGGGACACTGAGGTCATCTGTTGGGTCGCCCTTCGACGGTGCTCAGGACAGGTTTCGGGTGGCTCCGGATGGGACTTGACTCAAACGCAGCGCCTTCCGAACACCGACCGCCGCCAGCGGGCGTTGCGGGCTCCGGCAGCAAGCGTGGGCGCCGCGTTGCCGAGCGCCTGCGCGGCGCCCAGCAGACGCTTCAGGCCGCCTATCGGCGCCTCGCGGAGGCTTCCGACGGCGCGGCCGACGGCTCGATTGCTGCCGAATGGCTGCTCGACAATTACTACATCGTCGAACGCGCCTTCCGTCTGGTGCAGGACGAGTTCCCGTCCGAGTTCGAGCGGCGGCTGCCGCAGGTCCCCAGCGGAGACCTCCAGGGATATCCGCTCGTGTATGCGCTCGCGGGCGAGGTCGTGGCCGCCGGCCAATCCCACGTGGACCTCGACACACTGATCCATCTGGTCGGTGATTTTCAGGCGGCACGGCCCCTCTCGATTGCCGAGGTGTGGGCGCTGCCAATCCTCGTGCGTCTGGCATTACTCGAAAGTCTGACGCGCACGGTGGCAACTCTCGGCCTCTCGGCGCAGGTGGTTGCGCCACCGGAAGCGGCGCACACGCAAGATGTGTCCAGGGGCGACGACCTCGCACCGCCACCACCCGACCAGATTGTCGCCAGCTGCATCCGCAGCCTGCGGACTCTCGAAACGGCTGACTGGAAAGCGTTCTTCGAGGAGATCAACGCCACCGAGCGCGTGCTGCGCACGGATCCGGCAGGCGTCTATACGCGCATGAACTTCGACACGCGTGACCGGTACCGGAAAGTGGTGGAGGAACTGGCGGCGCGCAGCGATGACTCGGAGGAGGCGGTGGCAGCCGCGGCTGTCCGCTTGGCTCGCGAGAGTCCCGCCGACCGCCGCGCGCATGTCGGCTACTACCTCGTGGACGCCGGATTCGACGTGCTGGCGCGCACCGTGGGCTACCACCCGCACTGGAAGGCACGCTGGCGCCGGTTCTTGACCCGTTATCCCACTGCCTCGTACCTCGGCGGCATCGCCGCCGTGACCCTCGTACACGAGGTCGTCCTGTGCGTCGCCTTGCAAGCGCTCGGTGCCAGGCTTTTTCTGACCGCAGTAGCGGCCGCGCTGGCGCTCGTTCCGGCCACGACCATCGGCGTGGCCCTGATCAATGCGCTGATCACGCGCGTCTTGCCGCCGCGCGTCCTCCCGAAAATGGACTTCCGCAAAGGCATCCCGGCCGACTGCCAGACACTGGTCGTCGTTCCGGCCATTCTCACGGACCCGGACGACGCCGCGGCGTTGGTCTCCAAACTCGAGATTCGCCGGCTCGCCAACGCTGATCCGCACCTGCATTTTGCGCTGTTGACCGACTTCGCGGATGCTCCGCAGCAAACCATGCCCGAGGACGACGAGCTGCTGCAGCGAGTGAGCGTCGGCGTGCAGAGCCTGAACGCCAAGTATGGCACTGTACAGGGCGATCCATTTCATCTGCTGCATCGCCGCCGCCAGTGGAATCCGGCAGAGGGATGCTGGATGGGGTGGGAGCGCAAGCGCGGCAAGTTGATGGAGCTTAACCGGCTGCTCGCGAGCGATCCGCATACCAGCTACGTCCGGCATGTCGGTGACCCCGCAGTGCTGCGCTCCATTCGCTTCGTGATCACGCTCGACGCCGACACGGAGCTGCCGCGTGACAGCGCGCGGCGCTTGGTCGCCACGCTGGCCCATCCACTGAATCGCGCCGTCTTCGATGCGGCGACGGGACGCGTCACGGCAGGCTACACCATCTTGCAGCCGCGCATCGAGGGCACTCCCTTCAGTGCCGAAGCCTCCCGGTTCTCCTCGCTGGTCGCCGGCGACAGCGGCCTCGACCCGTACACGCGCGCCGTATCCGATGTGTATCAGGACCTCTTCGGCGAGGGGCTCTACGTCGGCAAGGGCATCTACGACCCCGAGGCGTTCGAGCGTAGTCTGCGGGGTCGGGTGCCCGAAAACGCGCTCCTCAGCCACGACCTGTTCGAGAGCGCACACGGGCGAACTGGCTTCGTGGCAGACGTCGCCTTGTTCGAGGAGTTCCCGGCCAACTATCTGACCTATTCCCGACGGCTGCACCGCTGGGCGCGGGGCGACTGGCAGCTGCTACCCTGGCTGCGGCGACGCGTGCCTCTGGAAGGCGGGGGAAAAGGCGCGAGTTGCTTCTCCCTGATCTCGCGGTGGAAGATTCTCGACAACCTGCGAGGCAGCTTGCTGGAGCCTTCGTTGCTCGCCTTCCTGTTTCTCGCTTGGGGTTGGCTGCCGGGCTCCACCAGCCTGTGGACGCTGTTGGCGCTTCTGGTGCCGGCTGCACCGGCGTTTTCCGGAGCGCTGCTGGCGTCGCTTGGAAGAACATTGCCCGCCTTCGTGCGGCGCCGGTCCGCCATCGGTCCGTGGCTGGTGCAGATCGTCTTCCTTCCGCATCGCGCCGCAGTGCTCTGTGACGCCATGCTGCGCACACTGTACCGCCTGGCCGTCAGCGGAAAAGGTCTCCTCGAATGGACACCGGCCGCACTGAGCGCGCGCCGACTCGCGGGCAGAACTGCGAGCCGCTGGATGTGGCGCGAAATGGCGGCGGCGCCGCTGACTGCGCTGGGTGCGGCAAGTGTGTTGGCGGCGTATCGATCCGGCGCGTTGGCGCCGGCGTTTCCATTCCTGCTGGTCTGGTTCCTCTCGCCGGAAATTGCGCTGTTCATGAGTCGGCCGCACCGCCGCCGCGTGGAGCGACTGACGCAGCAGGACACGCGGCGCTTCCGCCTCCTGGCGCGACGCACCTGGCTGTTTTTCGAGACCTTCGTCGGACCTGAGGACCAGTGGTTACCGCCGGATCATTTTCAGGAAGACCCGCGTGGCGAGGTGGCGCGCCGCACGTCGCCGACGAATATCGGCTTGCTGCTGCTCGCTAGCGTGTCCGCGTACGACCTCGGGTACGCGGGATTGCTGTCCGTTGCCCTCCGGCTCAAAGAGACGCTCGACACGCTGCGCCGGATGGAGCGCTACCGCGGTCACTTGTACAACTGGTACGACACCGCCACCCTGCAACCGCTCGCGCCGCGATATGTCTCCGTGGTCGACAGCGGCAACTTGGCGGGTTGCCTGCTCGTGGTCAAACAGAGCTGCGTCGAGCTGACCACATCACCCATCATCGGCGCCGCGCGCTGGGAGGGAATGCTCGATACGCTGGGTGTCCTCGACGAAGTGATCGCTGTTGCATCCCACCGCTACGGCTCTTCCCGGTTCGCGGCTCTGCGTGCCTGCGTCGACAAAGTGCGGGGGCAGGTGGCGGTGCTGAAGGATCACCCCGAAGACTGGGCGCGCGGGGTGACCCGTCTCGTCGAGGAGGGGTGCCCCGAGTTCGACCGTGCTCTGGCCTCGGTGATCGCGTCAGAACTCGAGGAGCTGGATGCCCGCCTCCTGAGTGAGCTGCGCGCGTGGTACAGCGAGACCCACCAGCACCTCGAGGGCATGCTCCGCGACTTGACACTCTATCTTCCTTGGACGCTGCGCATCGCGCATCCGCCTGCGCTGTTAGCGGACGCCGCACCGACCGGGCCGCTCGCAGCGACGTGGGCGCAGCTTCGTGCCTGCCTGCCCGCCGATGTGGCGCCGCTACAGGTGAAAGAGATCGACGCGGTCGCACGCGCCTCTCTCTCGCAGCTCGACGAGCAGCTGGCGGCAATGCCTGGCGCCGACAGCGCCGTAGCGGAGGCGCGTGCCTGGGTCGATAGCCTCGCGAAGGCGCTGGTCCGCGCGCACGATGCGGCTGACGGCCTGGTGGAGACATTGCTCGAGGTCACCCAGCGGGCCGACACCCTCTTCCGCGAAATGGACTTCAGCTTGCTCTACGACGAGCAGCGGCACCTCTTCTACATCGGCTACAACGCGACGGCGAACGCGATGGACGATTACCACTACGATCTGCTGGCTTCGGAGGCGCGCCTGGCAAGCTTCGTGGCGATCGCCAAAGGCGATGTGCCGGAAGAACACTGGCTGTACCTGGGCCGCCCGCTCGGACGGGTGGGCGGCGCCAACGCGCTGCTCTCCTGGAGCGGCACCATGTTCGAGTACCTGATGCCGTCGTTGGTGCTGCGCGAAGGCGCCGACAGCTTGATGGGCCGGACCTGCGAGGCCGTCGTGCGCGAGCAGATCGCCTACGCGCGGCGGCGGGAAATACCCTGGGGCATCTCGGAGTCGGGTTTCTACCAGTTCGACGCGCACCAGAACTATCAGTATCGAGCCTTCGGTGTTCCAGACCTCGGTTTCAAGCGGGGCCTCGAGGATGATCTGGTGAGTGCTCCCTATGCGTGCACGCTCGCTGTGCGCATCGCGCCGCATGCGATGCTGAAGAACCTCGACCGTTTGCAGCAGCTCGGCTTGATGGGACGCTACGGCTTGTACGAGGCGATCGACTGCACGCCGTCGCGCCAGCGGTCAGACCGCGCTCCGGCAATCGTTCGCTCCTTCATGGCGCATCACCAAGGAATGATCTTGGTCGCATTGGACAACCTGCTGAACGGCGATCCCATGGTGCGACGTTTCCACTCGGAGCCGGTAGCGCAAACTGCCGAGGTGTTGCTGTTCGAGCGCCCCGTAACGCCTGCGCCCATTGAACAGACGCGCCCCGAACCGGCGCGCCGTCGGGTCCCCATGCGCCCGCACCCGGCGATGCAGCCATGGCCGGTCCCACTCGATGCCGAGTTTCCACAGGTTCACGTCCTGTCGAACGGTCGCTATTGCGTCGCGGTGACCGAGGGCGGCGGTGGCGGCAGCCAGTGGAATACCCTCGCACTGACACGCTGGCACGCCGATACGACCCTCGACAACATCGGGTTCCGAGTCTACCTGCGTGACCTCGAAAGCGGGGACGTCTGGTCGCCGGTCTCGACGCCACCCGCGGACGGCCAAGTGCTCTTCCACGCGCACATGGTGGAGTACCGGAGCCGTGCGCACGACATCACCGTGCGGCAACGGGTATGGGTGGCGCCTGGGGACGATGTCGAGATTCGCCATCTGACCCTGAGCAACGAGGGGCGCACGCGGCGGCGCGTGGAGGTCACCAGCTACGCCGAGGTCGTTCTCGGCGACGCGACCGAGGACCGCCGGCATCCGGCCTTCAGCAAACTGTTCGTCGAGAGTGAGTATCTCGACGACCTGCACGCGCTCGCCTTCCACCGCCGGTCACGCGGCGAACGCGAAAGCGCATGCTGGCTCGTGCACATGATGGTGCGACGCGACGGTCGTACGCGGTCGACTGGATACGAGACCGCGCGCGATCGTTTCGTGGGGCGGGCACGCACGCCCTTTTCCCCGCGGAGGTTCGCAGACGGCGCGTACGACCTTGCCGGAGCCACCGGAGCCACCCTCGACCCGATCATGGCGCTGTCGTCCACGGTCGAACTACCGCCCTTCCGCAGTATCTCGCTCGCGTACGTGCTCGTTGCGGCCGAATCGCGACAAGCGGCCGTCGCCGTCGCCGGGAGCTATCAGTCGCTGGATCACCTCGAGTGGACCTTGGAGCTGGCTCGCCGGCAAACGGAGAGCGAGTTGGCGGACCTGAGGCTTGCATCGCCGGACCTGCCCGTGGCGCAGAGACTTCTGTCCTTGCTCCTCTATCCGCACCACGCTTTGCGGGCTCCGCCGGGCGTGCTGGTCCGGAACCAGCTCGGACAATCCTCGCTCTGGAAGTATGCGGTCTCCGGGGACCTGCCGATTCTCCTCGTCCGCCTCCGGGAAGCCGAGGATTCTCGGCTGCTCCAGACATTGCTGCGGATGCATCGCTATTGGCGCCAGCGCGGTGTCCGCATCGACCTGGTGATCCTGAATGAGCAACCGAGTGTGTACGGTGCGGAGGTAGACAGCCGGATCGCGCGAGCGATCGCACAGGCCGGCGTGGAAGGATGGATGCACCAGCCGGGCGGTGTGTTCGTGATCCGCGCCGATCAGATCACCGAGGCCGATCAGGTCTTGTTGGCCACGGCAGCGCGCGCGGTGCTGGACGCATCTGCGGGAAGCCTTGCCGAACAGGTGGCGCGCGTTCCCGAGGAACCAGCCCGCCTGCCACCTCTGGTTCCTACGCTGGCGGATGCGATTTCACCCGAGCCGCTGGAGCGGCCCGACGGGCTGCTCTTCGACAACGGAACCGGCGGCTTTAGCCCGGACGGACGGGAATACGTGATTCATCTCGCCCCCGGTCAGTCGACGCCCGCCCCGTGGGTCAACGTGATTGCCAATCCGCGTTGCGGTTGCGTCGTTTCCGAGTCGGGCGGAGGCTACTCGTGGGCCGAAAACAGTGGTGAGAACCGATTGACGCCGTGGCGCAACGACCCGGTATCGGACGAGCCCGGCGAGGCACTGTATCTGCGCGACGAGGAAACGGCCGCAGTATGGTCGCCGACCCCTCTGCCCGCGCCGGGTCCAGGCAGCTATCAGATCCGACACGGCGCGGGTTACACCGCCTTTCAGCACCGTAGCCACGGACTCGATCAGCGCTTACGCGTGTTCGTGCCGCGAGAGGATCCGGTGAAGATCCTGCAGCTGAGGCTGACCAACCGGCTGGATCGTCCCCGCCGCATCACCGCCACCTACTATGTCGAGTGGGTGCTTGGCACTACGCGTGACGGATCCGAGATGTTCGTGATTCCGGAATTCGATTCTGATTGTCAGTGCCTCCTGGCGCGCAATCCGTGGAAAGACGACTTTGCAGACCGCGTCGCGTTCGTGGCCGCAAGTCACAACCTGCACGGCCTGACAGGTGACCGCAGCGAGTTCCTCGGCCGGCGCGGCAGCTATGCCCACCCCGCGGGTCTGCGGGCGGTCGGGCTCACCAGCGCGGTCCGGCCCGGGCTCGACCCGTGCGCGGCGGTACAACTGCATGTCGATCTCGGCCCGGGTGCCTCGGCGGACATCCACTTCGTGCTCGGTCAAGGTATGGGGCGCGACGAGGCGCTGGGCTTGGCGCGGACGTATCGCGATCGCGTGCGCGTTCAGGCTGCCTGGACCGACGTCTGTCAGCAGTGGGACGAGATCCTCGGTGCGGTGAGCGTGCACACGCCCGACCCGGCGCTCGACGTCATGCTGAACCGCTGGCTGCTCTATCAAACGCTGGCGAGCAGGATCTGGGGACGCACCGGATACTACCAATCCGGCGGGGCCTTTGGCTTCCGCGACCAACTGCAGGATGTCATGGCCCTGCTGCACACCCGGCCGGCAATCTGCCGCGCTCACATTCTCGAAGCGGCGCGGCGGCAGTTCGAAGACGGCGACGTGCTGCACTGGTGGCATCCGCCGTCGGGAGTCGGAGTGCGCACGCGGTGCTCAGACGACCTGCTGTGGCTCCCGTTCGTCACCGCTGATTACGTCGCGACCACCGGTGATGAGGCGATTCTCTCCGAGCCGGTGCCCTTCCTCTCCGGCGAGCCGCTGCGGCCCGACGAAGTGGAACGATATGCCCGGTTCACGCCCACGGAGCGCCGCGCAACACTCTACGAGCACTGCGTGGCCGCCATCGAGCGCGGTCGCACCGCCGGCCCGCACGGATTGCCGCTGTTCGGCGCCGGCGACTGGAACGATGGGATGAATCGCGTCGGCATCCAGGGGCGCGGCGAGAGCGTCTGGCTCGGCTGGTTCGTCTACGCGACGCTCACACGGTTCGCTCCCGTCAGTGAGCGCCGCAGCGACGGAGATCGGGCGGAACGGTTTCGCAGCCATGCGGAGAAGCTGCGCCAGGCGCTCGAAGCGAGTGCGTGGGATGGGGCATGGTATCGGCGCGGCTATTACGATGACGGCCGTCCGCTGGGGTCGGCGCAAAGCGCGGAATGCCGCATCGATTCGCTCTCGCAGTCTTGGGCCGTAGTGTCAGGAGCAGCCGATCCGCAACGCGCCACGATGGCGATGGACGCGGTGCGGCAGTACTTGATTCGGGAAGCCGACGGGCTGGTCTTGCTGCTCGCGCCTCCGTTCGGCGGCACTGACGCCGATCCCGGCTATATCAAGGCGTATCCGCCTGGGGTGCGGGAGAATGGCGGACAGTACACGCATGCGGCGATCTGGGTGCTGTGGGCACTCGCGGAGCTCGGGGAGGGTGATCTGGCCGTGCAATTGTTTCAGAGATTGCTTCCCATCCGCCACGCACTCACACCGGATGCCGCCGCTCTCTATCGGGTCGAACCGTACGTACTGGCAGCGGACGTCTATGGCGTGGCGCCTCATGCCGGTCGCGGCGGATGGACGTGGTACACCGGCGCCGCCGGATGGGCGTACCGGTTTGGGCTGGAGGTCATTCTCGGCATTCGGCCCGAACCGGGCGGTTGGCGTGTGGACCCGTGCATTCCCAAGACTTGGCCCGGCTTCGAGGTCACGCTGCGCGACCGGACCACGACCTATCAGATCCGAGTCGAGAATCCGCATTTGGTGAACGGCGGTGTGGAAAGCGTCGCACTCGACGGGAAGACCTTGCCAGGCTCCGTGCTGCCGAGACTGCAAGACGGCAGAGCACACGATGTCGTGGTGCGGATGCGTTCCGCCGGAGACAACTGCGCATGAAAGGCCTCGAATCGCTGGTTGGTCACGCTCACCGGCGGTGGCAGAGTGCCTGTGCTAGGTTTAGAAGAAGCAGGGAGGTCCCCGCGATGAGCAGAGTAGAAGCCTTGACCTACCTAACGGCGAAACGCATCGCGTCGAGGGACCACCTCAACTTCGACGAGAAATGGGTCCGCACGGTCTTGGCGATGTGATCCTCAAGACAAGGAGCGAACCCAGGCGGAGACGAACCCCGAGACCAGGCGTTGCTACCAGGAGGTGTTGTCATGTTTATTGACGAGATGACTGAGGACGAATGCCGCACCGCGCTAGAGCGCGTGAGTTTCGGTAGATTGGCGTGCGCACGCGATAACCAACCCTATGTTCTTCCGATCTACTTCTCGTACGATGGAACGCATCTCTACGGGTTCAGCGCGCCAGGACAAATCTACGGGTTCAGCACGCTGGGACAAAAGATCGAGTGGCTGCGCTCCAATCCGCTCGTTTGTCTGGAGATTGATGAACGGACGAGCCTCCATCAATGGATGAGCGTTGTTGTTTCTGGTCGCTACGAGGAGTTACCGGATACGCCCGAATTTGGATATGAGCGCGTGCAGGCCCACGAAGTGTTGCAAAAACGCGCGATGTGGTGGGAGCCGGCTTACGTCGTCACGGAGCACCGGGAACAGCTTACGCCCATCTTCTACCGCATTCACATCACGCAGATGACAGGACGCAGAGCGACGCCGGATCCGGTTGAAGCAGCCGCGTCGGGTGCTAAAGCTCCGACGGCTGAAGAAAGCTGGTTGGGCAGCATCCTGCATCACTGGAATCGAGCCACCACTTTTGTAATTTTCGAGCCGCAACAGACTACGACGGAAGCCCTGATCAAACTGCCGCAAACGGACCAAACGGACGCCTTGCTACGCAACAGCGGCCTTGACTTTAGTTACGATCGGCTGGGGGGCCGATACCGTCTACGGCTGGGCAAAGACGAGATCGAGAGGTCCTCGAACCTTCTGACCGAACTCATGAAGAAGGCCCAACGCGCAGGAGCCGAGTGAGGGTGTAACAGCGGCCACCGCTGTCGCGTTCCACCAAAAAGTGCGACGACCACCGCGCGCCCGTGCCGCGGGCGCCTCGGGTAGCGTGGCCTTTCCAGAGGGATCCCCGACATCCTGTCACCATCCTTGAACAAAGACGACACGTCCCGGCCGCGGCCGCCGACCTGGTGTAGCGCTGCGAACGCCGACTGCGCCCCGCCTGCGATCAGTCGATCCGCGGTCCGTGCTGGCGGTTGACGTACGCGGCGATGATCAAGGCGACGACGATGGCGAGTACCGCGACCAGCCCAAGCGCACCCGCGACGGCCTACTTCCGCGTCTTCTTGGCGCTCCGCTTCTCGATGACAAACTCGCCGAACGTCACGCCGAGGTCGACCCCCTTGCCGGTGCCCGAGAACGCCAGGGACACGGTGCCCTTCGTCACCACCTGCGCAGCCGACGCCCCGCCCATCCCGGCATGGGCCTCCGCAGAAGCGTAGCCCCCGAAAAGTTCGCTAATGTCCGCGATCTCCGAGAACGTCCCGCTGCCATTGACGATCTTGGACTTCCCGGCCGTAAGCCCGCCACCTGTCGCCCGGAGGGACACGCGGGCCGACTGGCCATTGTCGCACTTGATGGTGCCGCTGCCGCTCGCCGTTGAGTAACCCGCCGACCACCCCGCAAGGGAGTACTTCATTTTGCACTTCGTCGACCCGCCCCACGCCGGTTGAGCCAGCGCAAAAAGGGACACCGTCGCCACAATCGCTACCCCGCCGATCCAGCCTAATTTCATTTGTCTCGCCTCCTTCTTAGACGCCACCATTTGCAGTGCTACACCCTCCCACAACATAGCGCAACGCGCGGCTGCTGATTCATCCCGCTTGAACCTCGCCCGTATAGCCGGTCTGGGACTGCTTTCCCGCTCTGACGGTCGAACAACCGCGTAATGGACTCACCGATCCGGTGCCACCGCTTCATGCTTGCTGCCATTGTTACCTCCTTGTGGTTCCAAGGTTCGCGTCGGCGATGTTGCATCTGGTTTGACCCAGATACTGGTTGCCGCTGCGGCTTCAGGCCATGACAGGAATAAGATGAATCGGCGGACTCACACCCTCTGTAGGTTGCGCTCGCCGGAACGCGGGGCTCCGGCACGGCCAAAGTGGGCCGCCATCATGCCGAAGGCGCTGCCGTATCGCGACCGCTTCTGACGTAGTCGGCGCTGGCCTCTCCGGTTGACGAAATATCCTGCGCTCCTGTCTGTTTCAGGATCTCCTCAGCGCGTTTCGTCCAGTCTGAACTGTCCGAATGCACGGAGAGGAGGATTGCGCCCTCTTTTACCCGGACCTCATAGCGCTTGGCCTCGTGCTCCGGAATCCCCAGGCCGATCAGCGCGCCCGTTATCCCGCCAACTGCACCGCCCACGCCCATCCCCGCCAGGGCCGCCATGAGCGGACCGGCGGCGATAAAGGGACCCACACCCGGTATCGCCAGAGTGCCGATGCCCACCAACCATCCGAGTGTACCGCCCAGCACCGCACCCGTTCCGGCGCCTGCGGCAGCACCCTCTGGAGCCCTGGTCCCTTTGTCGTGGGCGAAGGCCTTGGAGCCTGCTTTTTCCGGAAAGAGTACGGAAATATCCTTGCTCCGAAATCTGGCCTGCTTCAAGACGTCGACGGCTTTCTCCACGCTGGCGTAATCGGGGTAAATACCCAACACTGCTGTCTGTTTTTCGGCCATGTTGTACGCTCCTTTCAATTAGGAGAATGGTGGTCCTCAATGGCGCGTACCACAAGCGCGGAATACTACGCGCGTACTTCTACGGACAACGTCGCAGCATTCGCGGTGCCGAAGGCGCCAGGGTCGGGACACCCGAGAAAACCTCAGACTGCCGCGGCGATTGTCGAGGCTGAGGCGGCGCGCGCAGCGGAGTGCATCGGCCTGTGTAGTCGGGGTGCAGTCGGCGTTCGCATCGCGGGCACGTAGCCCGCGATGTACACGCCGTATCCCGCCAGCGCGACGGCAATCAGGAGCAACGCGGTGGATCGATCATTCATGCACCCTCCCTTTTCAGGCATCCACCCGCGTTTAGCCGCCCAACGCGCTGCGGAAGCGCTTGACGGCTGCGGTGGCGGTCGCTCGGGCATCGACGAGGACGGAATCAACCGTGCGCTTGATGTCTGCCCACGAGCCGCCGGCGGCGCTGGACACGCGCTTGAGGGTACCTGCGGCCTCGCGCTGCTTCGACTTCAAGAGGCTCAAGTGAGTGCGCGCGTCCTGGCGCAATTCGCGAATCCGCGCGTGCGCATCGGCCTCGAGCTTATGCTCCGCCTTGCGCAAGCCCCGCTGGATCTCACCGATCGATTTTTCCAGGTGCCTGATGCCCTGTTGAATCTCGGCGTACATGGCCCGCGCCTCGCGCGGCATCGCCTTCTGCGCCTGCCGGGGCGCGCTCAGCGCTTTGGAACGCTTCTTCGGTGCCTTGGGGGACATGGAATGCTTCTTTGGTGCCTTGGGGGACATGGTCTTCTCCTTCCCGCGCCGCTCGATCGCAGCACGCGCATCGTTGCCCTTGTTTCTGTCAAGCCGGAATCCACCTCTAGGGCCTGCGGCCAGCGTCATTTCTATGGCCCGCTCCCCGCCCGCACTCCAGAGGCTTCCG
>DASVHW010000360.1 GCA_036382395.1 Candidatus Binatia bacterium
CCCGACCTGGTAGTGGGCCATCTTCCGAACGGCTGCGGGCAGATCGGATGCCGAGCCGTCGTGGAAGTATGGAAACGTGTTCGCCACATTCCGCAGCGTCGGTACCTTCAGCTTGTGGCGGTCCCGCGTGTCTTTCGTGACGTTGAAGCGGCCGTTATCCGCGTCCGTCAAGGGCGTCCCGCGGTCCTTGAAGTAGTCCGCCCGCAGCCCCATGAGCTCGAACGACTGCCCACCGAGCAGCTTGCCGACGTGGCAGGTCTGGCACCCGTGCTGCTGGAAGAGGGCCCATCCGCGCCGCTCCTCCGGCGACAGCGCGTCCGCCTGGCCGAGCAGGAATCGATCGAAGCGCGCCCCCGGTGTGACGAGCGTCCGCTCGAAGGCGGCGATTGCGTCACTGATCGTCTTGTCGCTGAACCCTTCCGGGTACGCTTGGCGAAACTCAGCGGCGAAGGCATCGTCTGCTTCGAGCTTGCCGACGATCTGTGGCCAATTCGATCCCATCTCGATGGGGTTCAGCGGTGGCCCGCCTACCTGCTCCGCGAGAGTGGCGGCCCGTCCGTCCCAGAACTGCTTGAACTGAAACAGGGCGTTATAGGTCGTCGGCGCATTGATCCCACCGAGCTGCCCGCGAATCCCGGTCGAGACCTTCGCGTTGTCGGTGCCTCCCTTATCGAGCCCGTGGCACGACACGCACGACAGCGTGTTGTCCCCCGAAAGGCGCGTGTCCTGGTAGAGCCGCCTTCCAAGCTCGGCCTTGCGCGTATCTACCTCGACGCGCTGCGGGAGCGGGTGCACGGCGGCAGCCTGGAGGTCGGCAGGGATCCCGGCCGGAGCGTAATGGGCCACGCGGGTCTCTCGGGTCCACGAGGTGAGGGCAGCGCGGTCCGCGTCACTCAACCTGTCGTTCCAGTGGAGCACCACGTAGCGCGTCGGAGGCATCGTCCTGTTGTGCATCACGTACTCGATCTTGGCGAGGGCGGGTTCTGTTGCAGGTCCCTTGCCGGATGGGTAGAGCGCCGCGACGAGGTCGAACTCGCGGAGCCCAGCCTGCATGTCGCTTACGATGAGTTTGCGCGCGCCTGGGAGCGCCGCGTAGAAGGGGAGCTTCGGTTCTGTCGTGTGGCAGTTGGCGCACTTCGCTTCGAGGATGGCGGCGACGCCAGCCATGCGGGCATCACCGGCGGCGCTCCGTGTAACTGTCGTTCCTGTCGGCTGCCCGACGACGAGGTTCGCTATGGGCACTGCCAGGGCGATTAATACCAGGATGGTCAGCAAGACGACGAGACGTTTCATGAGCCCTCCTTAGGGTTTGATCACGATCACCTGCCGCAGAAGTGTAGCGTGAATTACCCTTGACGGCTAGGTGGATGGCGCGCCGCAATCTGGTCCGACAAGAGAGGCCCTGGTCGATGAGGTCTTCGATGACCGGCCGGGCTGCCGCAATTCAGGCGCGCCTCGGGTTCCTATAAACCCGTGTGATTCCGAGCGGAAGTGGTGAAATTCACCATCACCTTGGCCGCCTTGCCGGGCTGTTGCGCGGTAGCCAGTGCTTCCATGAACTCGGCGAAGTCGAACTGGTGGGTGATCATTGGGGAGACCTCCACGCGTCCTGAAACGAGCATCTCGATCACGGCGGGGAACTCGTTGGGGTAAGCCATGGCACCCTTGATCGTCAGTTCCTTCGCCATGACGTGGAAGAACGGAAGCGATACCTCCTGCTTGTGCATCGCCACCACCACCATTCGCGCCCCGAACTTGGAATTGTCGAATATACTCCGCACTACGGGTGCCGCCCCCGAGGCGTCGATGTAGACGTCGGTTCCCACCGCCGGCATCACCCCGTGCACCAGTTCCCGCCCGTGGTGCTCTCGGATGACCTGCCAAGGATCGGCGCTGGCGGCATTGCATACCCCGCGCGCTCCAAGCTGCTCGGCAAGCGCGAGTCGTGTATCGGAGAGGTCGACGGCGAGAATATCTTTCACCCCTCGGTACCGCAGGCAGACGATCGCCGCCAGGCCAATGGGGCCCGCGCCGAACACGACCACCTTGTCGTCCGGTCGCGCTTCGGACTGGTTGACCGCGTGCATCCCAACGGCCAGCGGCTCCACCAGGGCTCCCTGCTGGAACGTCAAAGACTCGGGTAACGGGTACACGCACGCACTTTCAGTGACATTACGCACTAACAGATAGGGGGCGAATCCTCCCTCGGGTCCTCCGTTGCCAATCCGGTTGTTTCCCGCCTCGGGGTTTACGACGACCCGCTGGCCGACTCTGATACTCGTGACCGCCTCACCCACGGCGTCGACGACACCCGATAGTTCGTGCCCGAGCGGCATCGGTCCCCCACTGGAGACGGGGAGCCCGCCCATCGCGACGTAACTGAGGTCGCTTCCACAAATGCCGCAGGCGGCAACCTTGACTACGACATCTTGTGGGCCCGGCTCCGGCTTCGGGATCTCGATGAGCCGTACGTCATTGGGCGCGTGGATGGTAACCTGCTGCATTGGATGCTCCTGATGTTCTCCCGGGGTTACGCGATCGACCAGCCGCCGTCGACGCAGAGGGTCTGGCCGGTGACGAAGCGCGCCGCGGGGCTGGCGAGAAAGAGGAAGGCCGGCGCCACGTCGTCGGGCGTGCCCCAGCGACGCAGCGGCGTGCGTTCGAGGAGCGACTTCTCCAACTCCGGCATGCTCTTTACCGGCGCGGTCATGTCGGTCTCGATCTGCCCTGGCGCCACGGCGTTCACCCGGATGCCGTCGCCTGCCCAGGCCACGGCCAGGTTCTTCGTCATCTGAACGATTCCGGCCTTGGCGGCGCCGTAGCCGGGAACGAAGGGCACGGCGAAGAAGGAGGTCATGCTGGCCATGTTGAGCACGCTGGCCCCGCCGTCGAATCGGCTTTCACTCAGGCGCTGCTTGCAGGCCACCGCCAGGCGAAATGCGCCGAACAGATTGATGCGTACGGACTCCTCGAAAACCTCTGGGGTCCACTCGGTGCGCCCGTCGCGCAGGCCCGCGAAGTTCGCTCCGGCGTTGTTCACCAACACGTCGAGTGCTTCGAGAGAACTCGCCACGGCGTCGATGGCATCGTTGTCACGCAGGTCGAGGCGGCGGTACGTGAAGGCGGAGAGATCGTGGTCGTAGTCCGCGGCCGCGGCGCGCGTGCCGGTGATGGTGACCGCCGCCCCTGCTTCGGCGAATGCCCGTGCGATGCCGAGGCCGATGCCGTTCGAGCCGCCGGTCACCAGCACTTGCGTACCCGAGAAGTCGAAATGCACCCGATGACTGCTCATATTCCGTCCCTCTAGCGCTCGGCTTGAATGGGGAAGCGTTCGAAGTAGAAGCCGAAGCGCTGGCGCAACACGCCGGGGTCGATGCCGAAGTCCGCCTTGAGATCGTAGATGACGCGGCCGAATTTCCCCCGTGGATTCTTTGCCATGAAGTCGTCCAGCACCCGGCGCGCGGCCGGCGTCATCTCGAGGCGTGCACGGTCGTAAATACGCTGCACCATTCCCACATCGTCGGCCATGAACTGGTGGAAGGGCACGTCGATGCTGTGCGACGCCGGGATGCGATCGCGATCGCGTACGCAGGCCCGCAGCAGGCGCTCGATGCGGTCGATCCAATAATCGGCGATGGCGGCGAGGTCCACGCGCTTGCACCGCACTCGGCTGCCGTAGGCACACATCGTTACAGTCGATGCGATCACCGATACGGGATCACGGTGCGTGAAGGCAATGGTGGCGTCTGGGAACGTGGTGATGAGGGGGATGAGCTGCTCCAGGTGCTGGGGCGATTTGAGGATCCAGCGCTCCGAACCACGCAGCCACTGCAGGGCCTGCAACGCCTTCTTCAGATAGCGATAGTGGGGCGTCTGGTCGTGGGAGAGATAATAGTCCCGCCAGCGCGGCACATGAGCAATCCATTCCCAGACGTAGTTCGAGAAATCCAGTGCCTGCAGCTCGATCTCTTCGTGAATATGCTCCGGAGGCATGTCGTGCATGTTGCGGAGATACGGCAGGAGTGCGTAGGCCCGAACGTAGTTCTCTCGGCAACGCACGAAGCGCGGATCGAGGCCATCGGGTCCGGGGCCTTCACCCCGGGCGGGGACAGGCTCCAAGCTTTCCCAATAGGGCAGAGAGCGCAGCCGTGTGTCGGCGGAGATCAAGTTGAGGAGGTGGGTGGTTCCCGAGCGGGGGAGACCTACGATGATGATCGGCCGCTTGATCTCGACGTCGAGGATCTCCGGGTGGCGCCGGAGCAGATCTTCCAGGCGTAGCCGGTTTGCGGCAAAGCGCACGCAATCACTGAACGCGCCGACGCGGCCCAGTGGCCCCATGTATGGGTCTTCTTCGAGGCTCTGCAGCTGCACGCGCAGCCGCTCACGAAAGTCGTCGGGGCCGAAGTTGCTGAGCCCGGTTCGACGCATCGCCTCTTCGAGCACCGCCTCTTCAGTGAACGTCACCGGCATGCGGCTGACGGCGTCGATGGCCGCCTGCTGTGCCGGCGTCAGCACGGGGTCGGAGAGATCGGTGATGCGAATGTCGTCTGGCCGCCCCGTCATTCTCGGCGTTTCCTCTTGCCCCCGGTTGCAGACTAGTCCTCGGCCATGGCGGCGCGCAGATGTCGGATCTGCCGGCGCAGCCACGACGTCAACCAGAAGTTCTGGCTGGCAGCCTCGAGCTGCTCGTGGGCCAACATGCTCGCTTCGAGCGCACCGCGGTGCCGCGGCGCCGTCGCCAGAGCGACCTCCGCCAGGTGGATCGCTTCGACCGGGGCACCGGCGTCGAGCTTCTCTCGGGCGCGCTTCGCGACGGCGTCGGCTCCCCCTGCCAGCTCCACCAGGTCCGCGTACACGCTCCAGGCGGGCACGGGGTAGAGTTCGGTGGTCGAGTGGTGATGGAACCAGCCGACGTAGTTTTCCCATATGGCTCGCACGCACCAGGAAACCTTGCCGTAGCCCTGGCCGACTTCCAGCTCTGCGGGGAGTTCGATCTCGCGCATGAGCGTCCACACGTCTTTGCCCGCGTTCATTCCGCGGACGGTCTCATCGTGGACGTACTGCACGGCGCCGCGCAGGCGCAAGAGCTCGGAGCGAATGAGGTCTCGACCCGCGACGGGATCATGATGGCCGACGAGGAGGAGATCGGGCTCGAGAGCGAGCACTCGATCCAGGGACGCGATGAAACGGAGGGCGTCGCGGTAGCGATCGCCGCGGATGGTGACAAGATTGGGGAAATGCCCGAACAGAGCGCTGAACAGGTTTCCGCAGAAGCAAATGCGCTGCTGCGGAAGCCAGACCACCATGGAATCCGCGGTCTCGCCGCCGGGCGTCGAGAGCAGCTCAAAGCGACGACCGCCCAGCTCGAAGGCGTAGCGGTCCTCGAAGGTAATCGTGGGCGTGGGCCGTGCCTGCTGCGGGACCGAGCCGGCGAACTGGCGCTGGCTGTCTCGCACCCCCTTGGCCACTGACTGGTCGAACGCGAAGGCGCTGCGCGCGGTGCGGAAGGGCTGGAGCAGCGCGTCTTCCGCTTGATGGGCCGGGTCGTTCGCCTGGGCGACGATCTCGGTTCCCTGCTCCCGAAAGAAGTCGACGCCACCGACGTGATCGACATGGCCCTGGGTGAGCAGGATGTAGCGGATGGGACCCGAGTCGACGGCGTCGAAGTTGCGCTTGTGCACCGGCGCCTCGAAGCCCATGCCGGTGTTGATGACGACGCGGCCCTCGCCGGTCACCACGAGGAAGCTGTTCGAGAACCCCTCGGAGAGGTGGATGAACTCGTTGATGCGCCTCGCCTGCGGCTGCGAGGCGGGCTTGAGGTCGAAGCCGCCGGGACGAGACCGGTAGAGGGGAGCAAGCATAGCCACTTCGCGTTGCACTGGCTGAGGCTAGTATAGTAACGCTCCAAGCTGAGCAAGTGTCGAATCGAGACGAGGGAGGAGCGGAGATGCACAAGGAACTCTCGGGCCGGCTGGGCCTCGGACCCATCGACCAGGTGGCCTACGCCGTCGAAAACATGGAACACGCCCTCGATCGCTACGCAGCGATGTTCGGGCCCTTCGAGGTGGCGGAGGCGAGGATGGAGGGCTGCCTCGTGCGCGGTCGCACGGCGAACATCCGGCTCCTGTACGCGGTCAACCGCTCCGGACCCATCGAGGTCGAACTGATCCAGCCGGTCGAAGGCGAATACACCGTAAGTGAGCATCTACGCACTCATGGTGAAGGCTTGCATCACGTCCGCTTCCGGGTGACGCCCATCGAGCCGAAGCTCGAGCAGCTGCGCCACGAGGGCTTCGAAACCCTCCTCTTCAAGCGCTTCGAGCAGCTCAATGTAGCCTTCGCGTACCTGCGGATCCCGACAGACATGGGGGGCAGCGTGATCGAGTTGCTCGAGATGTCCTGAGGCACTGCCTCACAATGGCCACACGAGCGGGATGACCGCCACCGCCGGCATGTTCACGTGTTCAGGTGTGCGCGGAAGAAGGCGATCGCGCGTGCCCAGGCGTCTTTGGCGGCCTCGGGCTTGTAGGTGTCGGGGTGCTGGTCGTTGAAGAAGGCGTGGCCTGCGCCCGAGTAAATCTTTGTCTCAAACGTCTTTCCCGTCCGGCGCAGCACGCCTTCCAGCTCCTTGATATCGGGCCGCGGAATCAGTGCGTCTTGCTCCCCAAAGAGCCCGAGATACGGGCAGCTCAGGTTGGGCGCGAGGCGGAGCGGGTCCTCGGCCTTGTCCGGCGAACGCAACATGCCGTAGAAGCTCACGCAGGCGGCGAGTTTCTGCACGGCGCACGCGGCCATCAATGCGTATCGGCCACCCATGCAAAAACCGGTGATGCCGACGGAACGCGAGCGGACTTCCGGCCGCGTGCCGAGGAAGCGTACGGCGGCGTCAATGTCTGCCAGCACACGCTGATCATTCAATTGCTGCAACCATTCGAACACGGCCTCCATGTCCGGCAGCTCCGGTGCTCCCTCCCGGCTGTACAGGTCGATCGCCAGGGCGAAGAATCCCTCGTTTGCGAACCGACCTGCGATGTCGCGGTAGTGGTCCGTCAGGCCGCGGACATCGTGGATGATGATGACCGCCGGCAGGCGGTCGTCACGTCGCAGCCAGGCGGCATGGGCCTTGATTCGATCTTCCTTGCGGGTGAAACCGATTTCCTCTGTGCGCAGAAGCGTGGTTCGCATATCCCCCTGTCCGCCGTTCCCCAGAGCGCCTATGCAATCCGTCAGGCGGAGTCAACCTCCACCCCGGCGCGTCGGCGATCTGCTCGGGGAATCCGGCAGACGTGAACTCGCTTATCGCGTCGGGCGTACGTCGAGGACAGAATAGCCTGTGCGGGCCGCCGGTCAACGCCTGCCGTGGCTGCAGGGGCGCATCAGTTTCCAAACCCCGTGAACGGGCGGGCGGCGCGCGATTGCATGATCCCTTGCTCCTGGCGCAGGGCTTCCATGCCGACGATCTGGCCGGTGTAGCTCGCGGGCTGACGCAGCATCCACAGCACGCCTTCGGCGGGCACCTCCACCGGTTCCCAGCCGGAATAGTCGACGCCGGGCAGGTTGGCGACGAAGCCTTCCGAAGCGACGGGAAGGTCGATGCGGAACGTATTGACCGCGATGTGGTGAGAAGCAAGTTGCTGCGCGGCATCGAGGCTCAGCCGTTCGAGGGCGGCCTTGGTCATGCCGTAGATCATCATGCCGGGTAACGGGTGCAAGGCGGCCCCCGACGAGATGTTGAGGATGGCGCCGCCACCCTGAGCGATCATGTGAGGCGCCACGTCGCGGATGGCGATGAATGGGGCGCGCAGGTTGACGTCCATCATCAGGTCGTAGCGCTTCATGGCGATGTGGAGATCGCCGGGGAAGCTGATGGCGGCGTTGTTCACCAGGATGTCGAGACGCCCGAAGTGATCGTGCGCCATCCGCACCATGCGCTCGACGTCAGCCTCGACGGCGAGGTTGGCCGGTACCGCCAGCCCGCGCCGGCCCGTGGCTTCCACATCGCGCACCGCGGCGTCAATCGTGCCGGGCAGCCTGAGGGGCGACGCATCGGTGGCGCGGGCAGCGCAGGCGACGTCCACACCAGCGCGCGCCAAGGCGATGGCAATTGCCCGACCGATACCCCGGCTGGCGCCGGTGACCAACGCAACTTTTCCTTTGAGTTCCATGTCGGCCCTTCTAGCCCGCCCGCAGGCGCAACGGCAACTCGGCCGGGGCGAGTGCGGGTTCCCCGATCTCCCCACTTGGTTGTGAGCCAGCCGTCGGGCTGTTATTTTTGAAGCGATGCTGCGTGGCGATTTTCACCATCACATCAATACCGACCCAATTGACGGGGCCTTCGTGTACCACTCGGCCGGGGCACTGGTTGATCGGGCCGCCGCGACCGGCCTGAACGTGCTGGCGATTACATGCCACGAATCGATTCCCTACGACGACGACATCGTTCGCTACGCCGCCGATCGCGGGGTGCTGCTGCTGCGCGGAATGGAAGCCACGGTGGACGGCCATCATGTGCTGCTGCTCAACTTCGCGGAGTTTCCTCCCGGGGTGTGCACCATGGCTGATATCGCCGCCGCCAAGACGCGGAACTCGCTGGTCATCGCGCCGCATCCGTTTTATCCGGCCGGGGTGACCGGCGGCGAATCCCTCACGGCGCATCCGGAACTGTTCGATGCGGTGGAGTTCTCCGGGCTCTATACGCCTCTGACCAAATGGTTCAATCGTCGGGCCGCGGACTACGCGCGTCGCGTCGGGCTACCAGTCATTGGCAACTCCGATACCCACTTCCTGTGGCAGGTGGGCCGTACGTTCACGCTCATCGACGCCAGACCCGAACCGGACGCGGTGCTCGAAGCGGTTCGCCGGGGACGCGTGCAACTGGTCACACAGCCGCTGAGCTGGGTGGACATGGTGCGCTTCGTGGTCGAGTCGCGTTCGACCGTCGGCCTTTTCAGCGACAGCTTGCGGTATATGGTTCGTGTCCTGCACCGCACGCGTGGGCGGCGCCGGGTGCCGCCGTACCTGTTAATGCCCGAGCCGGCCCCCGAACCCCTGCGCCAATCGACGCCGCGGCCGGGTGAGCACGGAGAAGCTCACCGGGGCGGGCGAAGGTTACGATAGTAGTCGCCGCGTTCCTTGCGTAGTTGCTTGAGCCGCTCTTCGGCTTCGCGCGTCAGTCGGGATTTCCGGTTGAGCAAGTAGTAGACGACCAGCAGTCCTAGCACAGCGGTGAGGCCGATGGACGAATGGTCCCCGAAGTAGTGGAGGGCGCCCCAAAACTGCTCCATGAAGCTCTCCATTCCCAGCGTAGGCTACGGCGGCAGACGGCAGACTACAAGAGGGTTTCGGAAATGTTTTGCTGCTAGGGCACTTGGTGCTTGGAACGTGCTGCATATGAATCAAGTTTCATGCGAAGCCGCCCGTAGCGACCCAACACGTCCGCCGGAAGCCTCTGGAGTGCGGGCGGGGAGCGGTCCCGCCGAAAAGACGCTGGGCGCAGCCCGCTAGGTCTTGAACCTGCCGAGTCACTCCGCACAGCAAGCCTTGCGGGGCGTGCCGTGCTATGGGGCGAGGATGATCCCGCTCGAACGGGTCCACGTCGGTTTCATCGGCTGCGGCCGCATCTCCACCCTCCAGGCACTGGGCTACCTCGACCACCCGCGCGCTGAGATGACGGCGGTTTGTGATCGAGACCACGCCCTGGCGCGCCAACGGCAGCAGGAGTGGGGAGCGAAGAAGGTGTACACCGACTACCAGCAGCTCCTGCGCGATCCCGATGTCGACGCGGTGGAGATCCTGTTGCCCCACCACCTGCACCGCGAGGTCGCCATCGCCGCGTTGCAGGCGGGGAAGCACGTGTCGCTGCAGAAACCGCCGACATTGACGTTGGGCGAGCTCGACGAGGTCCGTGACGCGGCCAAGGCGGCCGGCCGGCGGTTCCGTGTCTTCGAGAACTTCATGCATTATCCGCCGCATGTGAAGGCACGCGAGCTGGTGCAAGGCGGCGCGGTGGGCGAACCGCTCTCCGTTCGCATCAAGACGGCGGCCGGCCGGTTCGATGACGGTTGGCAGGTCCCGGCCTCCTCACAGACGTGGCGCATGGATCCGGAAACGTGTGGCGGAGGGCCCATCTGCTTTGACCACGGATACCACGCTTACAACATGGCGCGCTTCTTCGTGGCCGAGCCGGTCGAACGCGTGCATGCCTGGATCCACGTCAACTGCTTCGGTCCCAACGCGTACTTCGACGGGCCGGCTCTCATCAGTTGGAAATACGCGGGCGTGCCGAAGTTCGGTAGCTGGGAAGTGATCGCCTCGGTCGGGATGCGGGTGCGTTCGCATTACTACGCCAGCGACGACCGTATGGAGATCCATGGTACGGAAGGCATCATCTGGGTGAATCGGTGCACCGGCTTTCTGCTCGATGAGCCCGCGCTGGTGTTGTACCGGGACGGTGAAACCCGCGCCTGGCACGACATCCCCACCGACTGGGCGGAAAGCTTCCGACTAGGTGCCCACGATTTTATCGATGCACTCGTCGAGGGCCATCAACCAGCGCAGGACGCCGTCGATGCTGCCGAGACGTTGCGCTTCGCCATCGCGGCGCACGTGTCAGCCTGCGAAGCCCGCGAAGTTCGCCTGGACGAAGTCGGTCCCGATACGCGGGCACGATTGCCCATCAAAAGCAGTCCTGAGTCCTGAGTTTATTAGGGTGACAGGCAGGCCTGTTCCGGCTCAGGACTCAGGACTCAGAGGCTGTGAGGAAATGTGTGGTCCGCGACCACGGCGATTCCGCCTTGCGTTGCGCCAAAGAGGCGTAATGCCGGTGGTATAGGCTTCCAGCCTGTACGAACCCGGCGGCCGTTCGCCCGCACGTTCACTGGTACAGGCTGGAAGCCTATACCACCATTGGCGACCTTCGGCCGCTCACACAGAGTGTGCTGACGAGATCTTATTCGCCTTCGTACCAATTTCCTCACGGACTCTCAGCACTTCACTACGCCGCTGGTTGTTGTTGGGTGACGCAGTGCATGGCCCCGAGGCCCCACACCATCTCGGTGGCGTGGATGCCGACCACGTGTCGCTGCGGGAACAGCGCTTTGAGAGTCCGGAGCGCGGTCGCATCATTCGGGTCGTTGAACGTTGGAACGAGGACGACACCGTTGGCGATGTAGAAGTTCGCGTAGCTCGCCGGAAGTCGCTGATCGTTGTAGAGCACGGGGCGCGGCATCGGCAGCGTCACGATCCGTAGCTCGCGGCCATCCTGATCAGCCATGCCGCGCAAGCGTTCGTAGTTGGCCTGCAACGGTTCGAAATTATCGTCCCGCGGATTGGTTTCGAAGACGGTGACGACGGTGGAGGGATCGACGAAGCGTGCCAGGTCGTCGATGTGCCCATCGGTGTCATCGCCGACGATGCCTTTGCCGAGCCAGAGAATGTTGCGGACGCCGAGATAGTCGTGGAGGTACTGTTCGATCCGTGACCGGCTCAGGTGCGGGTTCCGGTTCGGATTGAGCAGGCAGGCTTCGGTCGTGAGCAGGGTTCCGTTCCCGTTCACATCGATCGACCCGCCTTCGAGGATGATGCCGGGCCGAAAAACGGGGACGCCGACTTGCGCGGCAACTTTCTCCGCCACCTCGTCGTCCAGATCCCACGGCGGATACTTCCCGCCCCAAGCGTTGTAACGCCACTCGACCGCGGCCAGCTCGGTCTGGGAGCCGATGCGCCGCGTGATGAACGTCGGTCCATGATCGCGCACCCAGGCATCGTTCGTCGGAATCACGTGCAGTGATACGTTACGATCGGAGACCGCCGCTGTCCGTAGCAGTTGCCGTACGTTGGCGGCGGCCCCGGCATCATTGACGAGGATGTTGACGCGCTCGTGCGGCTCCAGGACACGCACCATCTCCACCCAGACCGCAGGGATGGGGCCGAAATTGCCCGGCCACGAGTCTTCCTTGTGCGGCCAGGCCAACCAGGTGGCGGCGTGAGGCTCCCACTCCGCCGGCATGCGAAAACCGAGGGTTGCCGGCACACTGTCCGGTGCCGTGTCCTGCGCTCCCGGTGCCATGTGGCGCGAATTCACTCCTTGCCGTGGTCGAGGAAGCGCTGTAGCAATCCCCCGTACGCATCGACCCGGCGGTCACGGAGAAACGGCCAATTCCGGCGGGTGTAATCGATGAGGCCGAGATCGCAGCGCACGATGAGGGTTTCCTCACGGTCGTGGCTGGCGCGGGCGAGCACCCGGCCAAAGGGGTCGGCGACGAAAGAGGCACCCCAGAATTCCAGACTATCCTCGCGCCCGACGCGGTTGGCGGCAGCCACGAACACGCCGTTCGCTATGGCGTGGCTGCGTTGAATGAGTTCCCAGGCCTCGTGCTGCGCCGCCCCGAATTCGGCTTTCTCCGGTGGGTGCCAGCCGATGGCGGTGGGATAGAAGAGGATCTGCGCCCCTTTCAGGCTGGTGAGCCGAGCCGCTTCGGGAAACCACTGGTCCCAGCACACCAGGACGCCCACCTGCGCGCCCCGCAGCGGAAAGCTCAGGAAACCGAGATCGCCGGGCGTGAAGTAGAACTTTTCATAGTAGAGCGGATCGTCGGGGATGTGCATCTTGCGGTAGCAACCCCGTAGTGAGCCGTCGGCGTCAATGAGCACGGCCGTGTTGTGATACAGCCCGGGCGCGCGGCGTTCGAACAGCGAGCCGATGACGGCGACGCCATTGTCGGCGGCGGCGCGGGCGAGCGCGTCGGTGCTGGGCCCAGGGATCGGTTCGGCGAGGTCGAAGACCGCCGCGTCTTCCTTCTGGCAGAAGTAGCGCGACCGAAACAGCTCTTGCAGGCAAACGATCTGCGC
>DASVHW010000361.1 GCA_036382395.1 Candidatus Binatia bacterium
ATCGATGTGCACGACGATTTGGTGAACCCACTCGAAGGTGGTTCGACCATTGTCATCACGTCGACTGCTGGCACCATCAGCGGTGGAAACATCAGCGTGCCGGACGACGAATCCTTCAACCAGCTGGTGGACGGTAAGACAAGTTTCAGCTTCTCGCTTTCGGTCGATCAATCGGTTACCAAGACCACTAACGCAGCCATCAGCGTGACGATTACTTCGCCCAACGGCAACTACAACGCACCTCTGACATCTGGTGAAATCGTTGTTCCCTAAAGGATGTGGCTGAGGGGGGTCGGTTCCTCGGGTCCCCCCACTGCGAATTGCGTTAACCGCTGTATGTTTGCTAGAGGCGTTGCCATGGCAGCCAAGAAAAGAGATCCTCGTGCTGCGAAAGATCAGACGGTTCCGCGCGTGCTCGTCCTGCACGGTCCAAATCTCAACATGGTAGGCACGCGTGAACCGGGCATCTACGGCCACGAGACGCTGGCCGACATCGAACGCGGACTCAGCGAACTGGCGCTTGACCTTGGTGTTGCGCTGAAGACGTTCCAGTCGAACAGTGAAGGGGCGCTCGTCGATCGCATTCAGGCGGCGCGGGGCACGGCCGACGCCATTGTCCTGAATGCCGGAGCCTACACGCACACCAGTGTCGCCATCCGCGACGCGCTACTCGCCACCGATTTGCCCGTCATCGAAGTGCACCTGTCCAACACGTACAAGCGCGAGCCGTTTCGCCACTGCTCCTTGATTGCCGACATCGCGGTGGGACAGATCACCGGCTTCGGCGCGAACAGCTATCTGCTCGGGTTGCGTGCGGCGGCGGATATCCTGGCGCGCCGGAAGTAAAGGGAGTATCGGCGGTCGGCCGGGTTCACTCGGGCTGCACGGCCGCTGGCACGTAGGCTTTCTTCAGGCGACTGCGCTGTGCATGGCGTTCGAGTCCCAGATCGATCAGACGGCTGATCAGTTCCCGGTAAGATAGGCCGGACGCTTCCCACAACTTCGGGTACATGCTGATCGTCGTGAAGCCGGGAATGGTGTTCAGCTCGTTCACGTACCAGCGGCCTGTTCCGCGCTCCAGGAACAGATCGACACGGGCCATGCCGGCGCAATCCAGCAGCTGAAAGACGCGCACGGCGAGTTCCCGCACGGTGGCGACTTGGGATTCGGTGAGCGGGGCTGGAATGATGAGGGTGGCGCCATGTTCATCCACGTACTTCGCCTCGTACGAGTAGAACTCCGCGGTGGGGCAGATTTCACCAGGGACCGACGCCTGCGGGTTGTCGTTCCCGAGTATGGCGCATTCGATCTCTCGCGCGTCGATCCCTTTTTCTATGAGAACCTTGTTGTCGTACTCCAGCGCAACGGCAATGGCAGAGGACAGGGCCTCGAACGCCTTCACTTTGGTGATACCTACGGACGACCCAAGGTTTGCCGGTTTGACGAACAACGGTAGTCCGAATTCGCTGGCGCGCGCGATGACCGCTGTGGTGTCAGCCGTCCACTGCGCCCTCGTCGTCGTAAAAAACGGTACCACCGGTACGCCGGCAGCGTGCAACAACCGCTTCTGCACGTCCTTGTCCATTCCGACGGCAGAACCCAGCACACCGGCGCCGACGTAGGGGATGTCCGCCAATTCCAGCAGCCCCTGGACGGTCCCGTCTTCGCCATACGGGCCGTGCAAGACCGGAAACACGACGTCGACATTGCCGATGGCAGCAGTCGGGTCTTGGGGATCGATCAGTTTCCCCGTCGTGGGAGCCGGCAGGAGTATGACCTCGCTGCCTGCGCCGTTGAGCGCCGGCAGCGGCGCCTCTGTCAGTTGCCGGAAGGCCCGCTCACCCAGGAGGTGCCAGTGCCCAGCGCGATCGATGCCGATCAAGCTGACACGATACCTGTCCGGGTTGATAGCGTCGACGATGCTGCGCGCCGAGCGCAATGAAATCTCATGCTCACCAGACCGACCACCGAAAATCACGCCGACGTGTACTTTGCTCTTCGACCGCGCCACCCCGCACCTCCTTGTGACGACCGTACCACACTTTCGGCTGGTGCTCACGTTCAACAAGCGTAAAAACAGGGGGCTTGCATCACGCGCGGCGCTATGGGTAAATGCGTTCGTAAAGATTGAGACGGATTTCACACTGATGACCAGATCGCATTACATCACGGACGGAGAGCAGCGGCGACGTCATGCCCACGCATGGGGACGTGGCGGCGCTACGGTCGTGGCGGCATCTCTCGTGGGTGCCGTGACGATGGCGGTGACGCTTTTCGTCGCGAAGATTAACCCGCGCTGGGTGTCCGGTGGCCTTCTGAGGGAGGGGAATCCGTAAAGGGCGAGACAACTCTTGAGGATAAAGGGGCCACCGGACGAAAGTTCGGTGGCCCCTTTTTTTTGGCGAAATGAGGTCTCCGCGATGGGCGGGGACGAGCGGATCGGGGATGGGCTCCGTTCCGCCAGACGATCCGGAGAGGAGGACAACAATGGGTCGGATCGATGGACAGTTGGTGGCGCAGCGGTTGAGAGTGGTGGTGGCCGACGAGCCCAAGGCGTTTGCCTATGAGATCGGGGTCAGCCTGTCGGCACTTTACAACTACCTTAACGGTCGAGTTCCCTCGACCGAGGTGCTGTTCCGCATCGCCTGCTACACCGGTCGGCCGATGGAGTGGTTCCTCGGTACCGACGGCGCGGGCAGCGTGGATATGATGGTTGGGTTGGGTTGTAAGGGCAACGGCGCCAGCGTTGCGGTGGCCCACTGAACAGTTCGGGTGTTCCCTTGTGGTCCTTCCCACGGGGAGGACGGACGCCCTAGGGCACCTACGACACGCACTCTGGCCGTGCGGCGTCGGTGGGTGCGTGATCGGAGGTGATCATATGGAATGGTTTGCGATGCTCCCAGTGCCCGTGAGCATCGTCGCGGGCGCAGCCGCCCCCGGAGCGGTGGAGTTCAGTGCCGGCAGGACTCTCTGTGTCTTGTTGGCGTTGCTGGTGGCGGCGGTGCCACTGCTGCTGGTGGCGCGTCACGCCTATAGTTCCCGGCGTTCGAGAGTGAGAGCCGAAGGCCCATGCTTGTGCCTGCTCGAAGGCGGAAAGGAAATACCGTTCCATGCGGCTTGAAAGGTTGGCGCCACCTATGAAAAGGGGGAAGGCTCTGATCTCGGCGGATTCAGGTTCCGCTCCATCCGCCCATGCGATACCTGAAGGCGCGGCCGCGGTGTGTCGAGCCGTGCAACTCAATGAAGAGCAGTCCACGCATCACCATGGTGAAGTACAACAATAGCGCCGTCACTGCGTCTTGCGCGTAGCCGGCGATGCCGCCGATGGGCAGAGAAGCGACACCGTACATAATGGCGACCGCGACGAGCGTGGCGGGGAACCACTCGATCCAGTTCTCAGCGATGAACTCGTAACTCTCCGACAGCAGGGTGGTGGCTGAGTAGTGTCCCATGTAGATCAATTCCGGGACTGCATTGAACAGAACGAAAATCGCGACATACAGGAAGAGGAGGATCACTTCGCCCTGCGGTAGCTGCAAAACGGCCGGGCTGACGAGAGTGAAGAGGAAGAAAACGAACATGATCCCCACTACGTCCCATAAATAGCGGCCAAAGCTGTGACGGAAGTCGTTCAGAGTTACCCTCGAGGTCCGCACGATCATCTCGACAAGGTAGAGGAAGGAACCAAGGCAGGCCGCCTGAACGAGCGTCAAAGCAAAACCGCCGGCGATGCCCAACGGCAGACACAGTCTGGCGGCAACTATCCTGATGGCCTGATAAACAAAGAGGCTGCCAAGAACCGGCCAATTCTTTCCGGCCAGCATCGCCGCCCGAGCGCACACTTGGCGGTATATCTGCAATGTTACAACGAGCCATTCCATCGATTACACCACGATGAGTGGCGCACTGTAACGATGCCGGTACAGCGGGTCAACCGCGCGCGGACACCGCACGCGGCAGCCATGGACTACCGCGGCGCAGGATGCTGCGGGAACATGCGCGAAACGTTGAGCTCGCGCAGGCGCTGCGTCAAACGGGTCCATTCGTCGCGCAATGCGCGCGGTACGGGTTCCTTCAGGCTTTGAGCCCAGGGTGGACCGTCCTCCGGCCCCGTAATGATGGACTCAACGATACTCCGTGACTGTGTGAAGGCGACGCGGTTGCTCAGTTGTCGCACGCGTGGGCGCACGTGCATCTCGCGTACGTGAGTCACTATTTCAGCCAGCCGCTGCCGGATGCGAAGCTCCTCGGTAACCAACTCCCACTGGATCGAGGGTGGGTCTCCAGTCAGTGGCCACAGGTATTCGTCAACTTCAATGTCGGCGCGGTATTCGTCTCGTCGCATCTCGTCACCCCGTCGGCGCACACTTTTATGGATGCGGAGGAGCGTTGGAAGATGCCAATGTGCCGTAGGGCACACCGCGCGCGGAATTATTGTGTCGTTTGAGACTCTGCGTGCCCTAGACGCTGCTGCGTCTGCGACGGACGAAACAGATCGCCGCGGAGGATCTGCTCGACGTGCACGTTGTAGCGCTGGTCGAAGAAGCGGTGCGTGAGGACGATCTTGCGGCCGTCTCTGACCGTCAGCCCTTCGCGCTCGAAGCGTTTCATGACGCGTGCGACGTTGGCGCGCGAGGCAATGGCGAACTCGGCGAGGTCGGCATGTGTTACGGGCAAGTCGATCAACACGGTCCCGTTGGTATCGTGTCCGAAATCGCGCGCCAGGACGGCTAGTTCGTGGACGAGGCGCTCCTCCAGGCGCAGGCCGAGCAGGCAGCACTTGTCGTACAGCAAACGACTCAGCACCCGCCAGCTGAACGAGACGATTTGCAGGACGCTGGGCGGCGGAGAGTTGGCGACCAACTCGGCCATCATTTCGTTGGTGATGATGGCGACGGTGGAATCGATGAAAGCGCTGGCGGAAAACAGCCGGGGCTGCCCTTGGTCGGCGTACCAGTTCAGACCGAAGAACTGCCCGGGTCGGATGAGCTGGACGCACACCGTGCCCGCGCCCGACGGACAACTGACCTTGACCACGCCACTGACCAAGAAGTTGACAAAATCGGCGCTGTCCTCCGGGCTGAAGATGTTTTGTCCTTTGTTCCAGCGTCCCAGCTGCGCACTGCGCACCAGGAGATCGACGGCGCTTGGCGTCATGCCCATGCGCCGGCTGATATGGGTCAACAGCGTCCGGAGCTGTTCTTTTGGGACACTCAGCAGCACTTTCGACTCCACTCGGCTATTGATGCTGATCCGCTCCAACAGGGATGGGTTTTCATGGATCGAACTGCGAGTCAAGGTGGGACGCCGCACCGATATCGCTTCCAGCCGCCTGCTCTGTGGCGATGATCAGGATTTCGACGAGCACACCCACGCCGCCGATCAGCACAGGCCGCGTGAGGGACTCGTGCGGCGCGACGGCGGTTGCATCCGCGCGTTGCTCCAATTACTGTTCCAACACGCTGCGGAAGGTGCTGGTGGCCCAGGGAGATCCGAAGATCAAAGGTCAGGTTGTTCCGATGAACGAGTACCTCGTTGATGTCGGCGATAAGGATTTCGAGGCTGCGGTCATCGAGCGCTCGAAGCACACGCCGGTGGTGGTGGATTGTTGGGCCCCGTGGTGCGCGCCCTGCCGAGCCCTCGGTCCACTGCTGGAACGACTGGCGGAAGAGCATCACGGCGCGTTCATTATCGCCAAGGTGAATGTCGATGAGAATCCGCAGTTGTCGGCAGCACTCGGCATCAGCAGCATTCCGATGGTGCTCGGCTTCCGCGACGGCAAGCCTGTTGCCGAGTTTGTTGGCGCGCTGCCCGAGGCGGCGGTACGAAAATTCCTGACTCAGGTGCTGCCGACTGAGGCAGACCGCTTGGCGGCTGAAGGCGATCAGCTGCGCGCCACCGGCAAGAGCGCCGAGGCCGAAGCGCAGTTTCAAGGCGCGCTCGACCTGGATGCGCGTTGCCCGCGTGCGCTGCTCGGTTTGGCCGCCGTCCTGACGGATCGTGGGGAGTACGAGGAGGCGCTGGCCCTACTGGAGCGGGTCGGATTTGGCGCCCTGCGGCAAGATGCCGACCGACGGGCGGCCGAGATTCGCGTCCGCCAAGGCGGCAGGGGCGACGAGCAAGCATTACGGGCGAAGGTAGCGGCTGATCCTGCCGATATCGAGGCTAGGTTTCTTCTGGCCCAAGTGTTGGCCGCCGCGTCGAAGCATAGCGAGGCGCTGGAACAGTACTTGGAAATTGTTCGTCACAATCGTCAGTTCCACGATGATGCGGCACGCAAGGCGATGCTGGATATCTTCGAACTGCTCGGACCAGAACACGAAGCCACCGGTCATTACCGGTCGGAACTCGCCAAGGTTCTGTTCCGCTGATCTCGGTAGATGCCGCGTCGAAGTCCAGCGTAGCCAGGCGATCATAGCGGAACTGTGGCAAAATCGCCCAGGACAGCTTATTGTCCAGGCGAAAACCAAGGAGCGTGGCGAAGTCGCGGTCTCAGCCGCGTGCGCTACGGTGGGTTGAGAAGGAGTGCATGCGGTGAACCGTGCTGAAGCAAGCGTTGTTCCGGTCCAGCGGGCACGTGCGTCGACGCTGCGCGATCTCGTGTCCTTGCTGCGGCCGACGCAATGGAGCAAGAACGCTGTCCTGTTTGCGGCGCTCATTTTCTCCAAGCACCTCTTCAAGACCGGCGATCTCATCGTGGTTACGCTCGGGTTTGTCGCCTTCTGTGCTCTCGCGAGCGGCGCCTACGTCATGAACGACCTGCGCGACTGCGACCGCGACCGCGAACACCCGTTGAAGGCGCTCCGACCGTTGCCCTCCGGGCGTGTGCGTCGCGGTACGGCGATGGTGTTGGCCGTTGGCTTGGTCTTGGTTGGACTGGGAGGCGCGACCGCCCTCAATGCCGGCTTCGGACTTCTGGCGTGCTTGTATTTCCTCTTGCAGGTCGGGTACACTTTTTGGCTCAAGGAAGTGGTCATTCTGGACGTCATGGCAATTGCCGCTGGCTTCGTCATCCGGGCGGTGGCAGGCGGGGTCATGATCGCCGTGCCGGTATCGCCTTGGCTCATCATCTGCACCTTCTTGCTGGCGCTCTTCCTCGGGTTCTCGAAGCGGCGACATGAATTGATCTTGCTCGAAACTCGGGCCACGGACCATCGCGCCAGTCTGAAGGAGTACAGCCCCTACTTCCTCGACCAGATGATTGCCGTCGTGACGGCCTCGACCGTCGTGGCCTACGCCATTTACACGGTGTCACCCGAAGTGCGGGAGAAGCTCGGTACCGATAAGCTCTACCTGACCATCCCGTTTGTGTTGTTTGGTATCTTCCGTTACTTGTACTTGGTGCATCAACGCGAGGAAGGCGGTAACCCCACCCAGCTCTTGCTGAGCGACCAGCCGTTGCAGGCCGGTGTCCTGCTGTGGATTCTGACTGCCGCGGTGCTGCTGTACTGGACGCCATGACAGCAATGGCAGCGCCGTTCGTCGGCCGGAGAGTGGAGAAGCCGTGGGGATACGAACTCATCTGGGCAGAGACCCCGCGCTACGTCGGGAAAATTCTTCACATCGAGCGCTCCGGCCAGCTGAGCTACCAGTACCACGAGCGCAAAGTCGAAACGATTCACCTGTTTGTCGGGGCACTTGAACTCGATATCGCGACGGCCGATGGGCCACGGCAGACGATACGCTTGCACCCTGGCCAGAGCTTCCACATCCCTCCGGGCCTGCGTCACCGCATGACGGCCATCGAAACCTGCGACGTGCTCGAAGCGTCCACCCCAGAGTTGGATGACGTGGTGCGGCTGGAGGATCGGTACGGACGGGTAGACAAATGACCGGCGCGAAACGCCGCGCGCTGATTACCGGTATCACCGGGCAGGACGGTTCCTACCTTGCCGAGCTGCTGTTGGAACAGGGCTATGAGGTATTCGGCATGGTCCGTCGCGCTAGTACCGAGAACTTCGCGCGCATCGAGCACCTGCGGAGCACGGTCAGCTTGGTGCAGGCAGACTTGCTGGACCAGCTGTCGTTGATTACCGTGCTGCAGCGCATTCGCCCGGCGGAGGTCTACAATTTGGCGGCGCAGTCGTTCGTGCCGACGTCGTGGGAGCAGCCGATGTTGACGGCGGAGTTCAACGCGGTCGGGGTCACCCGTGTGTTGGAGGCCATTCGCTTGGTCGACCGTGACATCCGCTTCTACCAGGCCTCGTCGAGCGAGATGTTCGGCAAGGTCCGTGAGGTGCCGCAAACGGAACTAACGCCATTCCATCCGCGCAGCCCGTACGGCGTCGCCAAGGTCTACGGGCATTTTATTACCGTCAACTACCGCGAGAGCTATGGGCTGTTCGCGTGCTCGGGAATCCTCTTCAATCATGAGTCGCCGCGGCGGGGAAAGGAGTTCGTCACCCGCAAGATCACCGACGCGGTGGCACGCATCAAGCTGGGTCAGTGCGGGGAGCTGTGCCTGGGCAACTTGGCGGCGCGCCGCGACTGGGGGTACGCGAAAGATTACGTCCGTGCCATGTGGCTCATGCTGCAGCAGGATGAGCCGGACGATTACGTCGTAGCCATGGGCGAGGAGCACAGCGTCCAGGAAGCTGCGGCGATTGCCTTTGCCCACGTTGGCCTCGATTGGCGCGCCTACGTGCGCGAGGATAGGAGCTTGATCCGGCCGGCTGAAGTTGATCACCTCATCGGCGACGCTGCCAAGGCGCGTCAACGCTTGGGGTGGCGTCCCACGGTTGGATTTCAGCAGCTCATCGAAGTCATGGTGGACGCCGACCTCGATTTGGTGCGCCGTGAGATGGAACAGGGCGCCTCGTCGCGTTCTGCTTGAGGCCAAACGGCCCCATGCGCGTCCTGATCGCGGGGATCACGGGCTTTGCCGGCCGGCACCTTGCGGACCACCTGCGCGGTGAAGGGCACGACGTCTTCGGCACGGCCCGCAATTTGCCCCCAGACAAAGCGCCTCGATTTCCGAGTGCCCTGAATTTGGCGGCGGATCATCTGTTGGTCGCCGACATCTGTGACCGTTCCCGACTGGCGGAGGTCGTCCGTCAGGTACATCCAGATGGGTTGTTCCACCTGGCCGCTTTCACCAGCGTGGCCGCATCGTTCAAAGATCCTGACGCCGCCTATCAGGCCAACCTCATGGGGAGTCTCAACGTGTTCTGGGCGGTGCACGCCAGCGGTGTCAACTGCCGCATCGTCTGGATCGGTTCGAGTGATGCATATGGGCAAGTGGGCGCCGACGAACTGCCGGTGACGGAGCAGTGCCTGCTGCGGCCGCTTAGCCCCTATGCCGCCAGCAAAGCCGCGGCCGATCTGGCGGCTTATCAATGGTCACGCGCGCAAAAGCTCGATGTGATCCGCATGCGGCCGTTCAACCATACCGGACCAGGGCAGCCATCGCAGTTCGTTTGTTCGGATTTCGCGCGCCAGATGATGGCGGTGAAATCCGGCAGACAGCCGGCACGGATCGAAGTGGGAAATCTCGATGTGGTGCGCGACTTCAGTGACGTGCGCGACGTCGTCCGAGCCTACGTCATGGCATACGAAGGTGGCACACCAGGAGAGGCCTACAACGTGTGCAGCGGCATTGGCCGCACCCCACGTGAGATTCTCGAACAACTCATCCACCTGAGCGGCGTCGAGGTGACCGTGTCCGTGCTCGGAGAACGGCAACGGTCTGTCGATGTGCCGGCGCTGATCGGTAGCGCT
>DASVHW010000362.1 GCA_036382395.1 Candidatus Binatia bacterium
CGCCGTTTTGCGTAGCCAGGATACCGCCGCGGTCGCCAACCGCCCAACCGAGTTGCGGGCTGACAAAGGTCACCGCGTACAACGGATCGCTGACGCCGCTGTCCTGGCTGCTCCACGTGCTGCCGCCATCGCTGGTCGCGATGATGAGGCCGAAATCGCCGACCGCCCAGGCTCTCTGTCCATCAATGGCCGCTACGCCGAACAAGGCGTCGGTGTATTGCCCCGGCGGCGGAACCCATGCTTGCGTGACCCAGGTTGTGCCACCATCACCGGTGTGCAGGATGACTTGGGTGGGCGCACTGACGTCGGATTTGCCGCCAACCGCCCAGCAGGTCTTGGTGTCGACGCACGCGACCGCGAACAGCGCGTCGGAAGTGCATCCATTCAAGGCGGCATTGACCGCAGCGAGGATTTCATCGACCGTTACGACCCCGTCTCCGTTCAGGTCAAAGGCCGTACAGGAATCGATCGGGAGCGTTCCGAGAGCGATGTTCACTCCGGTGAGAATTTCATCCACCGTCACGCTTCCATCCCCGTTACAGTTGCCGGGACACATGTTCTGTGCTGTCCACGTCGCGCCGCCGTCAACCGTGTGCAGAATCGTCGACAGGTCACCAACCGCCCAGCCGTTCTGGCTATCGACAAACGAAACCCCATTCAGGGCTTGCGACGTCTGGCTAGTTTGGGCATGCCAGCTCGTCCCGCCGTCGGGAGTGTGTAGTATGGCGCCGCCTGCACCCACCACCCAGCCGGATTGGTTGGTGACGAACTTGATGCCGAAGAAAGACGTGCTCACGGGGGTCGCCTGGAGCTGCCAAACCGCACCGCTGTTTGTCGTGTGCAGGACGGTACCCGAAGTCCCTGCAGCCCACGCAACCTCCGGGCTCACGGCGCTGACTGCATAGAGCGTCGCCTCGGTGGGCGACGGGCGCGCCAGCCAGGTGGTCCCCCCGTCGGCCGTGTGCGCAATGGCCCCGAAATCTCCGACCGCAAACCCGTCGGTGGGGCTAGAGAAGCTGACGCCGAACAGCGTGTTGGTGGTGGCCGGGTTCTGCAATTGCCAGGTGCTGCCGTCAGCGGTGTGCAGCAGCGTGCCGCCACCACCGACAATCCAGCCGGTGTGTGCATCCACGAAGCTCACCGCATTCAAAGAGTTGGTGTTGTGGGCGTCCTGCGGGGTCCACGTCTGTCCCCCGTCGGCGGTATGGAGGATGACGCCTTCAAACCGCGCGAAGTCGATCCCGGCAAGCCAGCCATTCATCGGATCGCTAAATGCGACTGCGTTGAGCACGTCGACGCCGGCCAGTGATTGCGAGGTCCACAAGCCACCGCCATTGGCAGTCTGCACTAGGGTTCCGCCGTCACCGACCGCAAAGCCGTGCTGCGAATCCACGAAGGTAACGGCATACAGCGAGCCTGTGGTCGAGCTGTTCTGTGCCGTCCACGTGCTGCCGCCATCGATAGTTGCGAGGACAACTCCCGCGGCACCGGCTGCCCAACCATGCTGGGCGTCGACGAAGGCAACAGCGTTGAGATCGGACTGGGTTGCGCTGTTCTGCGTCGTCCAGGAGTCCCCGCCGTTCGTCGTGTGGAGGATAACGCCGCCACTGCCCACCACCCAACCATTCGAGGCATCAACGAAGGCCAGGCCGTACAACCCGGATTGATTGAATTGCGCCGGGACGGCCTGCGCTGTCCAGGTCTCCCCTGCATTGGTGGTCTGCAAGATCGTACCGATCTCGCCCACGACCCAACCAGTCGATGCATTGACAAAGGTGATCCCGTAAAGATACGCGCCGGTTTGGCTTGCCGGACTCGTCTGGAAGTCCCACTGCATACCGCCATTGCCGGTATGCCAGATTTCGCCGAAGCTGCCGACCGCCCATCCCGACTGCGCATCGACGAACTTCACGCCGAAGAGATCATCGCCCGTGGGGTCCGGGTTCTGCACAAACCAGCCGGCCCGTGCAACCGAGGGACGGAGCGGCACAACCGTGGCCCACAACGCAGCCTGCATCAATACTACGAGAAACCTACGCCGGTGCTTACTCACTTGGTTATCCTCTCTTCCGTCGCTGTGACGTCAGCAACGCGCGCACCGCAGCCGGACGTCCGGACGCCTCATAATCCCCACGAGCAACGGGCTGGCTGCGAATAAAGGCGAGTTCTTTGCCGCTCAACCGCTGAGGCATATTTCACACAATCCCCGATCATCCGAGCTGCATTATCGGGACCGGAACTCTCGTCACTCGGCACTATATCAGACAAATTTTCGTGGCGCGATGCACCCGCGGCGCGCTGCCGCATGAAGGCCAGTTTGCCGGGCCTGCTTGAATCCACAAAGACCGGAAGTTATGGTTCCACTGGGTCGCGGACGGCGGGCACAGGGGCAAGAGGAGGGCACGATGGCTGATATCCAAGAGGTGAGTGACAGCTCTTTTGACAGCGAGGTCCTGAAGTCTCCTCTGCCGGTTCTGGTCGATTTCTGGGCGCCGTGGTGCGGGCCGTGCAAGGCCATCGCGCCGGTCGTGGCAGACCTGGCCAAGGAATACGCCGGCCGTCTCAAGGTCGTAAAGATAAACATCGACGACCATCAGCAGACGCCATCGCGCTACGGCGTGCGCGGCATTCCCAACCTGATTCTCTTCAAAGACGGCCAGGTCCGTGATCAAATCGTCGGGGCCGTGCCCAAGACGCAACTGGTGAAGGCCATCAGCCAAGTCGTGTAGCGACGGACACGGCGATGGCGCGGGAGCTGATCATCGGTCCGACGTCGCACTACTTCTACTCACAGCGGCTCAAACTGCATTACGTCGATTGGGGCGGCGGCGATAAGCCGCCGCTCCTGCTCATCCACGGCGGCCGCGACCACGCCCGCAATTGGGACTGGGTGGCGCAAGAGCTGCGCAACGACTATCACATCATCGCTCCAGACCTGCGCGGCCATGGCGATTCGCAATGGGCCATCGGTGGCGCCTATGCGATGGTCGACTACGTCCTCGACGTAGCGCAGCTGCTCAGTGCCGTACAACTCTTCCCCATCACCATCATCGGACATTCTCTGGGAGGCGCCATCGCCCTGCAGTACAGCGGCGTCTACCCGGACCGGGTGCGCAAGGTGGCGGCCATCGAGGGGCTCGGACCACCCCCATTCTTGCTCCGCGAGCGGCCTGCGCACCAACGCATGGCCGAATGGATCATGGAGATGCAAACCTTGGCGCAACGCCACCCGCACCGCTACAAGAGCTTGGACGAGGCGGTGGCGCGCATGCGGGACGCCAACCCGCACCTCACACCCGAGCAGGCACGACACCTGACGGTCCACGGCTCCTATCGCGATGAAGACGGTACGTACCTGTGGAAGTTCGATAACTACGTCCGCGCCGCCTCACCGTACCTCTTCAATATGCAAGAGGCGCGGGAGTTCTGGGCGCAGATCACCTGCCCAACGCTGCTGGTCCGCGGCGCCGAATCGTGGGCTTCGGATCCCGAAGAGGACGGACGCGCCACGGCGTTCCGTGACGGCAAACGGGTGAACATCGAGAAAGCGGGGCACTGGGTTCATCACGACCAGCTCGAGGCGTTCCTCACCGTCGTGCGCGACTTCCTGCGGGCGTGAGCCGTCCGGGAGCGCCGGCATCTTGCCGTCTTCACCTTCCGCCGTCGTCCGGCGCCGCGACGTCAATGCTGCGCCAGACGTACCAGGAGGCGATGCTGCGATACGGCCGCCACGGCGCGGCGATGCGTTGCATCGTGCGCGGCTCCGGGAGATCGCGCAGGCGATAGAGCCGCTGCATCCCCTTGCGGACGCCGTAGTCACCCACCGGCAAGACGTCGGGCCGCCCGAGGGAGAAGATCAGGAGCATGTGCGCCGTCCATTCACCGATGCCGCGCACGGCAGTCACTGCCGTAATGATCTCGTCATCAGGAAGCCGCGCCAGCCGTTGCGCGCGGAGCCTGCCCTCCGCGAACGCCGCGGCGAGAGCGCGCAGGTACGACAACTTCTGCCGCGAGAGCCCGGCGCGCAGGAGCGGCTCATCGGCGGCGCCAAGAAACTCGGCCGGGGCGGGAATCCGGCCACCGAAGGGCGCGCACACGCGCCGCTTGATCGCCGCCGCCGCGCTGCCGGCAAGCTGCTGATACAGCACGGCGCGAAACAGCGAGCGGTAGATCTGCTGGCGCGGGCGGAGCCTGCAGGGGCCCGCCCGGTCGATCACTTCCGCCAGGCGGACATCGACACGCCGCAGGTGCCGGACCCCCGCTTCCACGAACGATGGGGTCAGCCGCGCCGGCACGGGAGGCTCAGGCAACCTGGGCCTTGACCTCGCCGAAAGCCACGTCGGTCACGTCCAGCGTGCGACGGATGTCGGCTTCACTGTGCGCCGCGGTCAGGAACCAGTTGTGGTGCGGGTGGATGTACACCCCTCGCACCGCACACGCCGCCGCGAACACCCGGTTGCGTTCGAATGAGCCCGCATCGTCCCGGAAGCTCATGAACGGAATCGCCGGCGGGCCGGTCAGCGTCACGGGCAGGCCATGACTGCGGCCTTGCTCCTCCAGCCCGCGGCACAGCATCGTCCCGACGTGGCGCATGCGCTCGATGCCGCCAGTCGCCTGCAACTCTTTCAGGCACGCCAGCGCCGCCGCCATCGGCACGGCGCTGGTGAAATAGGACCCGGTGAAAAACACCGACTCAGCGGCGGGGCGAAGGGCGTCGCGGCCGACGCAGGCGGACAGCGCATACCCGTTGGCAATGGCCTTGCAGTAGCAGGAGAGGTCGGGGCGCACGCCAAAGTACTCCCCCGAGCCGCCGAGGTGCAGCCGGAACCCAGCGCGTACATCGTCCAGGACCAGTACGATCTTCTTCTCATCGCAGAGCTGTCGTACGCCGAGATGGAAGCCTTCTGCCGGCAGTTCCGAATCATGAAAGGCTTCGTGTTTGAAGGGAGTGACGATGATCGCCGCCACCTGCCCATCGTGTTCCTCCACCACCCGGCGCAGGTCGGCCAGGTCGTTGTAGGTGAAGGTGAGGACGTTGGCGGTGTCTGCCGGTGTCGTGCCGGCGGGCAGCGGCGTGCACCAGGCATGCGTGCCATGGTAGGCGCCCTGGGCCATGACGATCTTGGGCCGGCGAGTATGCTCGCGCGCCACCTCGAGCGCGAAAGTGCACACGTCTGATCCGTTCTTGGCGAACACCGCCCAGTCGGCAAACGGCGTGATGTTCACCAGATACTCCGCCAGCTCGGGCCACACGGATGCCGGTCCATTGAAACAGTTCCCCTTGCGCATCTGCGCCAGCGCGGCTTCCTCCACCTTCGGATGCCGGTGCCCGAGCACGATGGGTCCGTACGAGCACATGTAGTCGATATACTCATTGCCATCGACGTCCCACACGTGCGCGCCTTCTCCATGGTCGAAGAAGTACGGATATGATCCCGGCACCAGCATCGCCGGCGTCTGGTGGCCGTAAATGCCGCCGGGAATGCAGCGGGCCGACCGCTCGAATAGCTCCTGCGTTTTTGTGAACTGATACAGCGCCATGATCTCCTCCGTCGGGCCGCTCGCGCGCGAACCCACGATCGCCAATTATCTCTTTGCTTGCCACCTTTCGCGTTTCGCTGTCAACCAGCATCCGGCACGTCTGCATCCGGCACGCCGGCCCCGGGCAAAACCGTTGCCAACCGCCGGCAATCCGCCTATAGCCCTCCAGGAAGAGAAGTCCTGAGTGCTGAGTCCTGAGTGCTCAGTTTCCCTTTCTTCTACTCAGGACTCAGCACTCAGAACTCAGCACTGACCGGGGGGGGAGATGGCGAAACTCAGGCTGATTGAAGGGAAGGGACGCAAGCGGGTGCTGGTCTACGGTATGCGGCTGTTCGAACCGGGCATGCTGGCGAAGGTCAACCGTGGCGACGTGGTGATGGCGGACGGCCGGCGGAGCCGCATCACGTTTCATATCATTGAAGGATCGGTCTCCCAGATCAAGAAGCAGCTCGCAACCAGCGTCGACGCTTTCTTCGATCTGCAGGATGAGATGAAGGACTAAGGAGGGAACATGCTGGCATCGCCCCTTGAATTCCCTGCTGACTTTGTCTTCGGCAGCGCCACGGCCGCGCACCAGGTGGAAGGCAACAACGTCCACAACGACTGGTGGGCGCATGAGCATGCGCCGGACACCAACGCGCTGGAGCCGTCGGGCATCGCCTGCGACCACTACCACCGCTTCGCTGAGGATTTCCGTCTCATCCATTCCCTCGGTCAGCGCGCCCACCGTCTGTCCATCGAGTGGAGCCGGATTGAGCCGGAGGAGGGACAGATTCAGCGTACCGAGATCAATCACTACCGGGCGGTGCTCGACGCCTTGCGCGAGCTTGGCATCGAGCCCTGGGTGACGTTGTTCCATTTCACCTTGCCGGTCTGGTTCGCCCAGCGTGGCGGTTTCACCCGGGCGGAGAACGTGGGCCTCTTCCGCCGTTTCGTTGAGCGTGTCGCCAAGGAGTACGGCGATCTGGTGCAGCGCTGGTGCACAATCAACGAGCCGACGGCGCCCGCCGAGCTGGGTTATCGGTTCGGATACTTTCCGCCGCGTCTGACCGACGCGCCCCTGGCCGCCGATGTGCTCTGCAACCTGTTTCGGGCGCATACGGCCGCGGCCGAGGCGCTGCGTGATCACGCGCGGCGTGCGCCGCTTGTCGGTATCACGCTGGCGGTGATGGCTGTCGAACCGTACCGGCCGGACTCCGCCGCCGACCGCGAGCTGGCGGCGCGGCGCGATGCCGAGACCAACGGCGTATCGTTCGACGCGCTGCGGACGGGACTCTTCAGCTATCCCGGCCGCCCGGCCGTGGAGATCCCGGGATTGAAGCAGTCCTCACAGTTCGTCGGCATCCAGTATTACTCCCGCATGCGCTACGGCGTCGAGACCGGCGGCCCCGCACCGGCTGACTGCAACCGGCAACTCAGTCAGATGGGGTGGGAAGTGTATCCGGAGGGACTCGGTCCATTGTTGCAGCGTGCCGCCGCCACCGGGTTGCCGGTGTACGTCACGGAAAACGGCATGGCCTGCGATGACGACCGCGACCGGGTACGGTACATTGCGGATCATCTTGCGGTCGTCGATCAAGTCCGCCGTGCCGGTGCGGACATGCGCGGCTACTTCTACTGGTCGGCAATGGACAACTTCGAGTGGAATTTTGGCTATGGCCCGAAGTTCGGGCTCATTGCGGTCGACCGCACGACCCTGACGCGGGCGCCGCGCCCGAGCGCGTACTTTTTCGGAGAGATCGCCCGCGAGCACCGGCTGACGCCGGAGATGGTGGCGCAGTACACGAAGTAGGCATGGTATCCTATCCCTCGGCCGCTGATCTTTACCCAATCCCCGGAGCCCAAGAGAGGAGCAGGACAACGATGAGAGTGACAAGCGGCGTACGGAGTGTGATTTTTGCCCTGCTCTTGGTGCTGATCGGCGCTTGCGGTGACGACGACGGGCCTGTGAAACCCCCACCGACTCCGACAGCGATCCCCACGGAGACCCCGACCGAGGCCTCGGCGGTACCCCATCTACCCATCCCTCAGCATCCGTACCTGGCACCAAACGGCAAAAGCAATATGCACAACGATGCCTACATGACGGACACTTATGAGGTGAGCGGGCCCCTGGGGAAAAACCCGGAGGTCACCCTCAAGAGCTATGCCCGGGGTAACAACCTGTGTGTCACTAACACCTTCGACCGCAAAGGACGGATACTGACGGTCAACGCCCGCATGAGCGGGTTTTCCCTGTTGCTCATCGATCCGGACACGCTGGAGCAATTGGCATCCTACCTTCTGCCTCCCAAGCACATGAGCGATCCCCTGTATCCTTATCGAGACACATCCGGAGGGGCCTATTTCGTTCTAGATAACCAAGACCAGGTCTTGCTGGCGGATTCTGACAATGCCATCCAGGTCATCCGCTACCGGGACGACAACGGGGCATTTGAACTGGTGCGCAAGTATGACCTCAGCACTTTCGTTGTGCCCATGGCAGCGCCGGCAATGGACCACGTGCAGATGGCCATACCAGACTGGAGCGGGCAGCTGTGGTGGTTCGTCACTCGCTTCGGCAAGGTGGGCACCCTCGACCCCCAGAGCGGCGCGGCCCATACCATCGAGCTGGTCGGTGAAGAAATGGAGAACTCCTTCACGTTAGGTGAAGATGGGGCCTACATCGTTACCGATCACGCCATGTATCGCTTCCATGCGGATCAGACCGGGTTGCCGCAGCAGGACTGGCGGACGCCATATGATCGTGGCACCCACATCAAGCCCGGTAATATCAATCAAGGCTCAGGAACCACACCGAAGCTGTTCGGCGACATGGTAGCGATCGCGGACAATGCCGAGCCTCGCATGAATATTCTGTTTATGCAGCGTTCCGACGGCAGAGAAGTCTGCCGAATTCCGGTATTCGAAGAAGGCCGAAGCACCACCGAGAATTCCATGCCTGGCTGGGTCCGTCAGGGCGCGAAAGGGCCGGAGTATTCGCTGATCGTCGAAAACAACTACGGCAAGAAGAGCGAACAGCTCTTAGCGGCGGGTGGCCCCTGCGCCGAGAGCGTCGGCGGCGTCACCCGCATAGATATGGTGCCGGATGGCAGCGGCGGGTACTCATGCAAGGAGGTATGGACAAGCCCGGAGGACTCCTGCAGCACCGTGCCCAAGATCTCTCTGGCCAACGGCCTAGTCTATCTGTACACCTATGAGCGCCTGCCCAGCGGTGGTTACGCTTGGCACCTGACCGCCCTCGATGTTGCCACCGGCCAGACCGTGTTCAGGATTCCCACCGGGGCTGGGCTAACGTACACGGACTTTGGCGCGCCGATAACCCTTGGCCCCGATGGCAGAACAGTCTACATCGGCACCATGGGTGGGATGACGCGCATACGGGATCTGAGTCCCTAGCTCAGCGGTGAGCGACGGGGTGAGGGAGCCCTCAAGCTGGTTGATGATTCGGCACGCAGCAGATGAACTGGAGGCCGTCGGAGCCGGCACGGAACTGGTGCTCCTCGTTCGGAGCGATGAAGACCGAGTCCCCCGGCCGCAGCGGGCGTTCGCCCTGTTTCCCGCGCACGGCGCCGATGCCGGCGAGGATGTAGACTTCATGCTCCCAATCGTGCGTGTGATACGGAGTGTAGCCTTCGGGGGTCAGGTTGAAGACGCGCATGGCAAAGTGGGGCGCGCCTTCTTTGTCGGTAATCAGCGGGCGCATCTCCACGCCCTTGGCTTCGCCGGAGTACGTCACGACCTCAACCTGTTCCCGGTTGCGCACCAGCATATCAGCATCCTCCCACTGGCAATCGATGCGAAGCACCATACCACAGGGCTGTGGACCGACCCAGCGCAAGCGATCGCCGGGCAGTGTCCCAGAAGATGGGGGGGCGAATTTGCAGCTGACAGCTGAGTGCTGAAAGCTGACCGCCAGACTTTCTTGATGTCTCGAATTCTGGCATGGTGACACCCCGCGCATGGCGCTGTGAGAGAGCCGTTAGCTCAGGAGGTAGAGCATCTGCCTTTTAAGCAGAGGGTCGCTGGTTCAAGTCCAGCACGGCTCACTTTTAAAGCCC
>DASVHW010000363.1 GCA_036382395.1 Candidatus Binatia bacterium
CTGCGCGCGGCACGAATAGACGGCATTGCGGTACTCAGGGACATACAAGCCGCAGCCGACGTCGGGCAGGCGCTTGTCTCAGTGACCATCGATTTCGCCACGGGGACCGCTGCCGCGCTTTTCGCGCATTGGCCTTACGACGCCACGTAGCATTTTCGAAGCAGAACGCCGCCCAACAATGCGTGCAGCCGACCGCGCTCTGCGCTGGACTCATGGTGGCTTGGTCATGTTCAGGTTCGGTTGTCGTTCAAGCCCTTGCGAGGCGCCGCGCGGCGGCTGACGCTCGCGTTGAGGCTGCTCCAAAAAACAGCCTCCATCCTTCCCCCGTGGCCGGAAGCCTGTCCTGAGCCCAGTCGAAGGGTGGCAACAGGGGAAGGGATCCAAGCGGGTATCGGGCTCTATTCTTCATGATCCGAGGGTGAACGAAGTTCATGACCACAGCTAAGACCTACGCTCAGCTGTTGGTGCTTGGGCATCAGCGGTCAGCTCTCAGCCCGGAACTCGCAACCTCTGCCTTTTGGCTGGGTTCTCGTGAGCTTGGCTGACGGCTGATCGCTGATAGCTACGCCGCAGTTAGAACAGCACCCAGCTGTTCGCCGACTGGATGGCTGCATCGGAGACGTGATAGAAATCTCAGCGTAGAAGAGGAGTCTTTGCAGTGATCCTTCAGGGCAAGGTGGCGCTGATTACGGGTGCCGCCAGAGGAATCGGCCGCGCCACGGCGCTGGTCCTGGCGGAAGAAGGCGCCGACGTTGGGCTGGTGGACATCCTGTCGGAGGTCGAGGAAACCGCCGCGGCCATCGTGAAGCTGGGCCGCCGCTCCGCCGCCGCCGTGTTCGACATCAGCGACGCCGCACAAATCCACCTCGGCGTCGAGACGATTCGGAAGGCATTGGGGCCGATCGATGTGCTGGTGAACAATGCCGGCATCGTCAACAACATCGCGCCGCTGGCGCGCATGAGCAGCGAGGCCTGGCAGCGGGAGCTGGCCGTGAACCTTTCGGGCGCCTTCAACATGATCCAGGAAGTCATTGGCGACATGGCAGCGAGGCAGTGGGGCCGGATCATCAACGTCTCGTCGGTGGCGGCGCTGGGAGGCCTCCACAATCAAGTGGGCTACGCAGCCAGCAAAGCGGGTTTGCTCGGTCTCACGAAGACGGTGACGCTCGAGTACGCGCGTGCCGGCATTACTTGCAATGCTATCTTGCCGGGGTTGATCGGCACCGAACTGGTCAACGCCATGCCGGCTGAAATCCGTGACGGCGCCGTGGCTGCCATCCCCTGCCGCCGCTTGGGCGGCACGACGGAAGTCGCGCATCTGATCGCGTTCCTGGTTTCCGATCGGGCCGCGTTCATCAACGGCGCGGAGATCCCCATCGACGGCGGACTGCGCCTGAACACCAGCTCGCTGGGCAGCCGCCGCGAAGTCGCCGAAAGCCGCAAGCCCGGATGACCCGTCCGCCGCACTCACCGATTCCACTCAAGCCGGTCTATCGGCCCGAAGACATCGCCGACGTCTCGTACGAGAAGTCGCTCAACGATCCGGGGACCTATCCGTACACCCGCGGACGACGCCCGCGCCAAGATGGTATCGCCTGGATTCAGCGTGAGCTGTCGGGAGAAGGCGACCCGGCGCGCACCAACGCCCAGTTCAAGTACTTGATCGGCAAGGGCGCCATGGGGCTCGACGTCATCGGCGACACACCCACAATGGCGCTCCTCGATCCGGACCATCCCGCCGCCGCGCATGCCGTTGGTACCCAAGGGGTCTCGCTCTGCCGCCTGGACGACTATCTCGCACTCTATGACGGCCTGGCGCTCGATAGCCTGACGATCTCGAACTCACTCCCGCCGACGTTTGCCATCGCCGGCCTGTATGTCGCAGCCAAGGCGCGCGGAATCGATCCGGCCCGCCTACGTGGCTCGACGGTGCAAGCGCCGTTCTACTGCGAAGATTGCGGCTACGCGACCCACATGCCCTTCGATCTCCGACTGCGCCTGGCCGCGGACGCCATCGACTTCGCCGGGCGCGAGATGCCGAAGTTCCACGCCTTTCTCGAAGACACCTACTACATCAGCGAGGGCGGGCTCGATGCCGTCGAGGAGATGGCGCTCGGATTCGTCGAAATTCGCCACCTGGTAAAGGAACTCCTCCGCCGCGGCCTGGCCATCGACAGCTTCGCGCCGCGCATTGCCATCCTGGTCAACTGCCGGATGGATTTCTTCACCGAGATCGCCAAGATCCGGGCAACGCGGCGCCTGTTCGCGCGCATGCTGCGCGAGGAGTTCGGCGCGCAGGACCCGCGATCACTGGCAGTGAATATCGCCTCACATACCTCCGGGCTGTCGCTCACCGCCCAGCAGCCGATCAACAACGTCGTCCGCGGCACCGTGCAAGCCCTGGCGCTGGCGTTGGCGGGTGTGCAAGCGATCGAGATCTCCGGGTTCGACGAGGCGTTCCGGACGCCGAGTCCAGAGGCACACCTGGTCGGCCTGCGTACCCAGCAGATCATCCAGCTCGAAGCCAACGTCACCAAGGTGCTCGACCCCATGGGCGGCTCGTACTTCATTGAAGCGCTCACCAACGAGATCGAGCAACGCATCCGCGACATGGTGGCGCGGATTGAGTCGATGGGAGACCCGGCCACGCTGTGTGACAACGGCTGGTTTCGGGCGCTCTTTCAGGACACCACCGAACGCTACGCGCGAGACTTGCAGGAGGGCGCACAGGTGCAGGTCGGCGTCAACGCCCTCCGAATCCCCGACGAAGAAGACCGACTGCTCCGCGAGGTCGTGGAGCGGAAGTTCGAACCCTGCCGGGAGCGCATCGAAAGCATCCGCGCCTTCAAGCGCGGGCGCAATCAGCCGCATGTCACGGCGGCACTCGCGCGCATTCGCCGCACCTGCACGACACGCGAGAACCTGATGCCTGCGGTCATCGCCGCCATGGAGGCCGGCGTGACCATGGGTGAGATCAGCGGCGTGATGCGCACGGCCTACGGCTTCGCCTATGATCCGTTCGGCATGATGGAGCCCCCGGCGTGAAGCGGATTCGCGTCTGGATCGGTATGCTGGGGCTCGACCAGCATGAGGTGGGAGCGATCGCGGTGGCGCGTCTGCTGCGTGATGCCGGCATAGAAGTGATCTACGCCGGCCGGTTCAATCTGCCCGCCGGCATCGTCAAGGCGGCCGTCGAAGAAGACGTCGACGTCATCGGCCTGAGTTGCCACTCATGGGAGTACTTGGAGTACGTCGACGAACTGATGGGACTCCTACGCGAGCGTGAGCTGGAGCTGCCCGTCGTCGTCGGCGG
>DASVHW010000364.1 GCA_036382395.1 Candidatus Binatia bacterium
GATCGCACCGCTGTGGCGTCCAGAGTCGATCTCTTTCGTCGCCAGACACGCACGAGCCGCATAGAACGCCGCGTAGTAAAAGCGGTTCGTTGCACTGATGAGGGATCCCTGCTGCAGTAAGAACTCCGCATCGCGGAGCGCCTCGCGAGCACGATCCAACCGATGCTTGGCCAAGCACAGGGCGGGCGCGCTCACAGCGGAATGCCTTCGTGTTCAAGTGCCCGAATGAACGGGGTCGTGCTCCACACCGGGTCGTTGAAGACCGCTCGCGCGATCACCCGCGGCGAGATGTACACGGCTTGGTCCAGGTTCACATCGAAGGCGATGTCGAGGACCGCGTCTTCCAACGCTACGCTCGCCGTCTCCACTTCCACCAAAATATCGATATCCGACTCTGGCGTGTCATCGCCGCGGGCCTTGGAACCGAACAGTTTCACGCCGACCAATCGGCTGCCGAGCAACTGACGCACGCGCGTCACAAACTCCCGTACGGCTTCGCTTTCGTTGGTTTTCATCCGGCTGCCTCGGTGCCCTTCTCGTCTAACGGCTTGCTGAAAAACCCCACCCAATGCTTCGACGGGCTCATGCTTCGACAAGCTCAGCAGAGCGGATCCCCGCCCCGACTTCATTGCGTTTTTCCGCTCACCCTGAGCCCTTCGACGTTGCTCAGGAGATGCTTGTCGAAGGGTGCATACGCTCTTTTCAACGGGCTGCCAAGCGGTGCGGGTGTCACTCTCTGGCTGAACGCTCTTGGCTGACGGCCACCTCACGGGCACCCGTTCAGTGCGTTGTTCACCGCCGTCAGAATCTCATTCACCGTAATCCACCCATCGTGGGTGGCATCAGCGCCTTCGCCCTGGGAGACTGGCCTGTTGCCGAGGGCGATGTTCAACGTTCTCCGCCTCTGAACCAATCCGGCCGCGTCCCTAGCTTCACGTAGGCCATAGTGCCGATCCGTTCATCGTATCCGTGTTGCCCTACCCCACCGCTATCCACTCCCACCCTCGTTCCGAACACGATTCACGAGCCCGGACACGACCTTCCACTCAGCGCCGTGACACGATCCGGAATCGTCCACTCCGCGCGACGAACGGAATCGACTCCGGCGTCGCGCCGGGCCGGCCACGTCGGGCTGGCCGACACCGTCGCCATCCACCACTTGTATCGGACTCACGCGGCGACGCGCATGGGCGCGCACACGGAACGTGACGCGGAACAGCGTCCCGCCTGCCGCCACAGTGTCCGCGTCACCCGTCGCCGAGGCCGTACGCACCAGCCCGCGCCTGCACTGAAATGCCGGTGGCGCCAGGAGCGCCGGAGGCATTGGCAACCTGGACCGTCGTTGCCACTGTTCCATACGCCACCGGTTGAACGCACAGCATGGTGGCACCCAGCACGGCGAATCCGATCGATATCTACCACCCGCAGCGCCGTCCCCCTCGTCTAGCCTGACCTGGTTTGCCCATTACTCCGTCCCCTCCGCCTTCGGCAGCCTCAACCACAAACCCTTGCTACTGTCGATACTGTCTATCCGTAATCTTACGGAACTTTCTGGATTAATGGATTATTTATCGGCGACAAATGTGTAGCACACGGTTCGTGACGTCGCAGAGACGCATGCATGCTGTTTGTCATGAATTAATAAGGGAGACGTCATGGCCCGACGTCAATTGTGGAAACGATCCGCTGTGGAAACGATCCGCTTGCCGCCGGGCGGCGGACGTCGTATCGAAGCAGCAAGCAGACTATGGAATCCAAGCAGCCAACAGAACGGACACGGGTCCGGAGGATACCGAAGCGTGCTTCGTACGAACCCGGAACCATCTACGCCATTCTCGACGAGGGTCTTGTCTGTCACGTCGGCTTCGCCATCGACGGCCAGCCGTACGTGATTCCAACGACGTACGCGCGGGTCGATGATCAATTGTACCTGCACGGCTCGGCAGCCAGCCGCATGCTGCGCAGGCTCGCCGGCGGCGTTCCGGTCTGCGTGACGGTCACGTTGCTCGATGGCCTGGTGCTGGCGCGCTCGGCCTTCCACCATTCGATGAACTACCGCTCGGTCGTCGTGCTGGGCACGGCCACAGAGGTCGTGGACCAGGGGGAGCGCCTCGCGGCGCTCGAAGCCATCGTCGAGCACATGCGCCCCGGACGGTGGCGCGACGTGCGCCCACCGAGCGAGCAGGAACTGCGCGCCACCTCCGTGCTCCGCCTGCCACTCGCCGAAGCGTCGGCAAAAATCCGGACCGGGCCGCCGCTCGACGACGATGACGATCTCACACGTGGCTGCTGGGCGGGAGAGATTCCGCTGCGCCTGACGTTTCAGACGCCGGTGGCCGACCCGCAGCTGCCACCCGACATCGCGTTGCCCGCCTCGATCAACCAAAGGCGCGGCTGACGAACCAGAACACGCCAAGCGTCAAGACCGCCACCGAGCCGTAGTTCAGCACCGCCAGCCGCCACCGGTCATCGCGCCGGCTGAGGAGATGCAGCAGCGGCCAGACCGCCGCTACCGCCGCCAGCCGTTCGGTCGGCAAGCCGGCTTCCACCAGCACTGCCGCGAAGGCGAATCCGTGCACGAAACCAAAGATGAACGCGATGCTCCAGCGTAACGCCCCGGTCGAGGACAGGCGCGTCAGCAATCCAAAGTAGCAGATGGCGAAGAGCGCCAAACCTGCCAGCGGCACAGGTGTACACCGCGAGACGGCTATGCCACCGCGCTAGACGCAACCGGGTCATGGGAGAGTGGGCGCCACCTCGATCTGCGCACGGGCACGGAGCTCATCGAGGTAGCCACGTAGAGTACGTTCACCGGCGCGGCGGCGGAACTCGGCAACAACCTGCGGCTTGATCTCGTCAAACCGTGGGGTGACGTCGGCTTGTCGGTCTACCACTTGGAGCACGTGGAATCCGGTGCCCGACCGAACCGGATCGCTGACCCCGCCAACCTCCAAAGCCAACGCCGCTCGTGCCGCCGTCGGGCCGAGATAATCGACGAGCTTGGCCGGCGGCAGCAAGGTGTCGGGCAACGTCGGAAGCTCCGTGTCGCCAAGTGCGCCGCGCACCACGGTGAACTCCTCTCCCGAGCGTAAGCGCCGGCTCGCTTGCCGCGCGCGGTCCACGACCGTCGGCGCATCGGCATCAGTCGGCGCGCGGCAGAAGATCTGGCGGACGCGCACGCGTCCCGGGCCGCTGAAGAAGGCGCGATGCGCCTCGTAGAACGCTTGCAGCTCCCACTCCGCCGGCTGTGTATCCTGAACCTCCGCCACCACCGAGGTTGCGAGGTGATGTTGCCCGGCCCCTCGTGACGACCTCCACGCAGCACAATCATGAGCCCGATGGGCACCGCGACGATGAGGGCAACTAGCAGCACAGCGCGTCTGATCGTCATTGTGCATTCCCCCTTTCCCGCCCGTCGCACCCGGCCGCTCCCGATAGGCCCCCCGACCCCGTACAGAGTTCACCGCGAGCCGCGGTTCAGCGATCACAGCAATGGCAAACCGGCTAGCACGAGCGCTGACGAGATGAAAGCCGCCCGGAAGCCGTTGCTGAAGACTCCCTATGCGAGCGCCTGAACACTGATATAATCCGCAAGGAGTTGAGGGGCGCGCTTCACGACGCGGAGCGGTTTTCAGCCAGCGAGAGATGAACATGACGCGCACACATTACGAACGTCTTTCCGCGCTCGACGCGGCGATGGTGTTCATGGAGACGAGCAACACCCACATGCACATCGGCGCGGTGTCAATCCTGGAGGCTGGCCCGCTGGTAACCAGCAGTGGTGGACTCGATGTCGAGCGTATCCGCGCGCACATTGCGGCCAGCCGCGTAGAGGAAATCCCACGCCATCGGCAACGGCTCGCCTTCATTCCCATCGAGCACCACCCCGTGTGGGTGGACGATGCCCATTTTAACCTCAACTATCACGTGCATCACACCGCGCTGCCGCCGCCCGGCACCATTCGGCAACTCAAGCGCCTTGTGGGCCGCATCATGTCGCAGAAGCTCGATCTGTCGAAGCCGTTGTGGGAGCTGTGGATCGTCGAGGGGCTGGAGGGCGGCCGCTTCGCTCTCGTGGACAAACTGCACCATTGCATGGTCGACGGGAACGCGGCGCTCAACGTCCTCTCGGCGTTCTTGTCCCCGGACCCGAAGGCGCCCGCGCGCCGGTTCTCTGCCTGGCACCCGCGTCCGGCACCAAGTGCAACCGCGCTCGCCTGGGGAGAGCTGCAACGGCGAGTCGGCGCGCCACGCGTGCTGGCACGCAGCCTGGCAAGCGCACTGGCGCATCCCGCGCACACCATCGAAGCCATACGGGACACGGCCGAGGGCGCAGTTGAAGCAGTGGTGGGCAAGAGGCAGCCGGCATCGAAAACGCCGCTCAACGTCGATGAGGTGGGCTCGCACCGCCGCTTCGACTGGACCCGCTTCGATCTTACCGAGGTGAAGGAAGTAAAGAACCGGCTCGGCGGCACGGTGAACGACGTCGTTCTGGCAACCGTGGCCGGAGCGGTCCGCCGCTACCTGCAGGCGCACGGGACGCCGGTGAACAACCTCGACTTCCGCGTCACCGTTCCGATCAACAGGCGCCCCCCTTCGGCCCTCGGCGAGCTCGGCAATCGCGTCGTCCCGATGCTGGCGCGCCTGCCGGTGGAGATTCGTGATCCACGGGAGCGGTTGCGTATCGTGGCGCAAACCGCCCATGCTCTCAAGGCCTCGAAGGAGGTCCATGCCATCGAGTTCTTCGAGGAGATTTCCAACTGGGCCGGCGCGGAATTGCTCTCCGCACTGGTGCGTAACGTCACCCGCTGGTGGGCCGGCAACCTTATCGTGACCAACGTACCGGGGCCCTCGTTTCCTCTCTATTTACTGGGGGCACGGCTCCTCGAGTGTTACCCGTTCGTTCCGATGATGGCCAACCAGGCGCTCAACGTCGCCGTCCTCAGCTACGCCGGCGGCGTCTACTGGGGCTTCAACGCCGACTGGGACGCGATCACCGACTTGCACGATCTGGTCGAGTGTTTCACTGACGAGTTCGCGGAACTCAAGCGGGTCGCCGCGAAAACAAAGGCTGCTCACGCCAGACCGCGCCGCAAGCGGGTTGTGTGACGGCGGACAACCTGGGTGCGGCGGAGCCGCGTCGGGGTTCGGCATTCTTTCATGGCGCGAAGATCTCGCCCAGCACCGCAAGCACAGAATCGCCCGTGCGCTTGTCAATTTGTCCCACTTTGCGAATCAGACGGACCTTGTCGACCGCACGTAACTGGTCAAGGACAACCTGACCTTCCTTGCCACGAAATCGGCACTGGATACGCGACGGATAGGCGCGGCCCTTCGTCGTCATGGGTGCCATGATCACGGTGCCGATATTGCGGTTCATCTCGTCCGGTGAGACGACGACAGATGGGTGGGTCTTACGAATCTCGCGCCCGACGGTTGGATCGAGGCTGACCATATAGACCTCAAACCGCTTCACCATTGCCACTCGCTCTCGTCCCACCGCGAGGTAGAGGCAAGATCGCCGTCGAGCAGTCGATCATCGCCCGCCAGTGCCATCTTGCGGAAGGCGTCGTCCCAGCCCTCTCGCGGCCGCGACGCAGGGCGAATGACGAGGTGGTTTCCCTCCGCCTCAATCGTCACTTCGTCCGGGAGACCGGTTTGCTGTAGGAGCAGCTTCGGAATGCGCACCCCACGGGAGTTGCCAACGCGAACGATGCGGGTCTTCATAGTGGTTACATAGTAAGCACACTCCGAAATCCGACGCAATCTTTGTCACACCCAACGGTTGCGCTTGAGCCGCAGGCGGCGTGGGGCACTTGGTGTTGAGCCGGCTGGTTGTGAGTCGGCTCGAAGCGCTAAGAGTTAGGCATACAGCAGCCGACCCTTCGGCTCCGGGATGGGGCGCCCCAGTTCACGCGCCGTCTCGATCCACTCGCCGATGATCACCTCCACGTTCGCCACGGCCTGCTTGTAGGTCCCGCCGTCGGCGGCACAGCCCGGCAGCTCGGGAACCTCGGCAACGTACGCGTTGTCTTCGTCACTCCAGTAAATGATGACTTCGTACTTCCACTTACTTCGCATCATCGCCTCCGGCCAGATGATACTTCACCATGACCCCGCGGACTTGTTTGACCTGATACGGCTTCGCCTGACGTCCCCTGGGTTGCAGGTTCAGAATCTCCGCTATACCGTCCTTCGTAAAGATGTAGTGGTCGTCGCGGATCCGCTCTGCGAAGCCCAAGTGCCGAAGCAGGTGCCGCAAGTCATCGAACCGGATATTCGCAAAGGAAGCGTTGTCCCGCGGCCGTCCGGATGACGGTACTGCCTGTGCGAGCCGCGCTGACGGACTTCCTGGAAACCCAGCGCCAGAAGAAGCCCGGCGACTTCCCGTGGCTTGAGGACGGGAATCGTCCCCATGCCTACGCAACGCGAACGGTTTGAACACCGACGAACTCGGATTCAATCCGCGGTTCTCCGTCTTCAAGCAGCATCTCGATGACTTCCTGCAAGTTGGTCTGCAGCTCGTCGAGCGTCGATCCTTGCGTGTGCGCGCCCGGCCACCCGGGAACATAGCCCACGTACAACCCGGTCTCTCCGTCGCGTTCCACGACCACGTTGAAGGCGTGCATGGGATTCTCCTACAGGATTCTCGCTGGCAAGAATACCTCACGTCCTAACACGAAGGCCAACCCGGCGAACGTAAGAGGGTTTTTTCGTCATCCGGCCGCACGACGCGCGCGAGGATGACGACCGCTGGCGGCCGGATGGCGGAAAGGCCCCGTTGAACTGAACCGCTGCAGACGCGGCGTTGGCGCAGCGCGTCAGCCGCGGCCCACACATATCTAATAGGGGGTTTATTGCACCGCGTCATCGCGGTGGACACACTTCGACGGTGCGTTTTCTGAGACCCGGCCGTTCGGCGGGCGGTGAAGGCAGCAAGGCACGGGTGCGTCATTTGAGCCGGACCGTCCGGGTTTACTCGTGGCGCATGAGGCAGGGGTCCTGTTTGGTGCGCTCACGTTCCGGCCGAAGTTCGATTCCTCGCGCTCCCCGTCTATCACGACCTCTTCCCACCGCGCCAGCCCCGCAAAGACAAAGCGAGGTCAGCAGTCTGCTGCGCGAGCCACACCCACC
>DASVHW010000365.1 GCA_036382395.1 Candidatus Binatia bacterium
GTTCGATCTGACCGCGGCGGCGGTGTTCCTGAGCGGACGCTCTCAGGTCTACTATTCCGACGCAACCGCGCACGGCCTGATCGCTGCCGACGAATTGAAGGCGGTCAGCGGCCGCGGCGAACCCGGTAGCGACACCAAGCGCGGCATTCTCTTGATGCCCCTCCGCGTCGGCGTTCGTTCGGTCGGCAGTATCGGCATTATTGGCGTCCTGTCCTGGCCAACCTTCGAGGCCATCGGCAGCCTGGTGGCAATCGCCGTCGAACGCGCCGGTGCGATAGAAAAACTGACGCGTGCGGAAGCTACCCGCGAAGGCGAACGGCTCCGCTCGGCGCTGCTCGATGCGGTTACCCACGAGTTCCGGACACCCCTCACCAGTATCAAGGCCGCTGCCTCGACGCTCAGCTCCAGCGTCGAGCTCGATGAATCGCAGCGGAAGGACCTGCTCGCGGTGGTGGAAGAGGAAGCCGACCGTCTAAACCGCCTGGTCGGAGAAGCCGCCGAGATGGCCCAACTCGACGCCCACCAGGTCCAGCTCGAATTCGAAGTGAGAGACGTGCAGGAAGCGATCGATTCCGCGATGAAGGAACTGCAATCGCGATTGGCGGAGCGTGCCGTCGAGGTCAAGGTTTCCCCGGACCTGCCGCGGGTGCGCATGGACGTTCAGCGGATCAGCGAGGTCCTCCGCCACCTGATCGAGAACGCGGCCAAGTATTCGCCCGCGGGAACGCCCATTCACGTCACCGCCGAGCGCTCCGGCCGGCAGGTGCGCGTGAGTGTTGCCGACCACGGCCCCGGCATCGACGACCTGGAACAATCGCTCATCTTCGAAAAGTTCTACCGCGGCCGCGGCCAGCGCTCCGTGCAGGGCACCGGCATGGGACTGCCCATCGCCCGGGCAATTATCGAAGCGCACGGCGGGCAAATCGAGGTCAGAAGCCAGCTCGGCCACGGTTCGGTTTTTTCCTTCACGCTGCCCGCGAGTTAGTAGGTTGGGTCTAAAGTCACTTTACCCCTCATGTCCTGCTTCTGTGGCCGTCTTAGTCCGGTGCGATCCGGTGCCTCGGTGTCCTCTCAACAATAAGCAATAGAAGACGAAGCCATGGCGGGCCTCACCGCAGCAGCGCGTACGCTGTGAATGCGATGATCGCGAGCACAGGCCAGACCCATATAAGATTGGCGCGTAGCGGCGGTAGCGGGCACTCGTTGAGCGGATCGAGGCGCAGGAACGGGATGCGACCCTTCTTTGCTACGAAGTCCTCAACTTCGTCCCGGATGTCCCAAGACGCGAGCGACCGCCTCCACAGCCACAGGGGACCCATGCCCCGGAGATGCCGATACAGCCGCCGCAGTTCTTCATCGTCCATGATCACGCGGGCCACGGCGCCGAGCGCGGGCCCGCGTGCCTGCACCGTTACTCGCGGGTCAGTCAGGATGTTTTGGTACCACTGCGTGCGTTCGCCCCAGCCGGCCCCGATATAGATGCGGCCGTCCAGCACGAAGTGGACCAGCATCGTGTGCCGCGTCTGTCCTGACGTCCGCCCTTTCGTGGTCAGAACCAGAAAACGGAAAAGTCGCGCGCGCACCAGCAGGGGCCTCAGTCCCAGCCGCCAATACAGCAAAGGCATGTGCATCACCATCCGGCGCCATCCCCGGCCGGGGTAAGCGGGCCAGTCGTGCCGCTGCTGGAAGTGTCCGGTACCTGGACTGGGACGCATCGTTCAATTCAACCACAGGCGGCTAGCGGGCCGTCGCCGATGGTCACGCCAGCAGGTGATGTGCATCACTAACCCGAGTGCGCTAACCGTCATATCATCGGCGCAGCCGCATGCGTGTGCGGCGCCGCCAACATGGTCAGTGGCAATCGCGAACAACGGTGGTTCTGGGGCACGCTGGTCCTGTCCAGCGTCAGCATTATTGCCCTCGTGTTTGCCTTCTGGGAGCTGGTCGAAAACCACTACTTCCGCGACCTGAATTACGTCAGCCTGCACTATCTCTACATCAGCCGCGGCGTCGCGTCGTCGCTTCTGCTGGCTGCCTGGGCCGCGTGGTTCGTGCTGCGGCAGCGGCGGCATGCGGAAGCGGAGTTGCGGCGCTCGCACGCTCGTTATCACGGGCTGCTCGAAGCCTCGCCGGGCGCGGTGGTGTTGTTCGATCGATCTTTCCGCGTGGCGGAATGGAACGCCGCCGCCGAGCGGCTCTATCGCTTCGAACGCGCCCAGGTGGTGGGGCAGACACTGCCCACCGTCCCGCCGCAACGCCAGGCCGAACTCGATGCGTTGATGCAGCGCGTCGATAAGGGCGAATCGGCGCTCGATTGCGAAACCCAACGCTTCGACCGTGCCGGCAAGTTGATCGACGTCCAGCTCAGCTTGCAGGCTTATCAGGAGCGCCACCACGAGTATTACCTCGAGGTCACGTCCGACATCTCGGAGCGCGTCCGCATGCGCGAGATGCTGCTCGAGGTCGAAAAGCTGACCAGCATGGGCAAGATGGCTGCCGGCACCGCGCACCACCTCAACACGCCCATGGCCTCCTTGCTGCTGCGCGTGCAGATGATGCGCGATCGCGCCGGTAACGACGGTTTCGCCCACGATCTGGAGCAGCTCGAAAGCACGATCGGTTTCTGCCAGCAGTTCATCCGGCGGCTGCTGGATTTCTCGCGCCGTCCCGCTCTGCAAAAGGAGCCGCAAGCGATCACACCCCTGATCGAGGCGGTCCTGGGATTCATGGGGCCTTCGTTTGCGTCTCGCCAGGCGCAGGTGACGACCAACCTGTCCGGCTTCGACTGCAAGGTCTACGCCGAAAGCAATCAGATCGAAACGCTGTTCATCATCCTTCTCAGCAACGCACTCGACGCGATCTCACCCGGTGGCAAGATCCACGTCCGCTGCCTTCGCGAGGACGACAACCTGCGCATCGAGCTCTCCGATACCGGCGGCGGCATCAGCGACGCCGACCGCGAGCGCGTCTTCGAGCCTTTCTTCACCACCAAGCCTCCGGGCAAGGGAACGGGACTGGGCTTAGCGATTGCGCGTAACATCGTGAGCGACCACGGCGGCCAGCTCCAGTTGCGCAGCGCTCCGGGCGTTGGCACGACTGCCGAGATCTTGTTGCCGGTCGTTTCGCCGGTTCGTCCGCAGGAGGTCGCCCCGTGAGTGCCCCGTTCGAAATCCTTATCGTGGACGACGACCTCGGCCTGGCCGCCACCTTGCGCGACCTGCTCTCCGAGGAAGGCTACTCCGCGGCCGTGGCGGCGAATGCGGATGAAGCCGTGCGCCTGCTCGACGAAAACCCTTCTGCCGCCCTCGCGCTGCTCGACCTCGTGATGCCCGGTTGCGACGGCCTCGCTTTGATGGAACGCCTGCACACTCGCCATCCCGAACTGCCCGTCCTCATCATGACCGGCTTTGGAACCATTGAAACCGCGGTCGAGGCGATCAAACGCGGGGCCGAAGATTATCTGACCAAGCCCTTCGACCGCGAGGCCGTCCGCAAGAAAGTCGGACGTCTCATGGAGCTGCACCTGCTGCGCACGCGCGTGGCGCAGCTCGAGGAAAATCTTCAGCACGCCAGCGATCCCTTTGCTCCGATCTCCTACGTCTCCCCCCAGATGCAGCGCATCGTGGAGCGGACGCGTGCGGCGGCCCTCAGCAATGCGTCGGTCCTGATCGTCGGCGAAACCGGCACCGGCAAAGAGATGTTGGCGCGCGCCATCCATGGCGCCAGCCGCCGCGCCTCGGAGCCCTTCGTCCCCGTGAACTGCGGCGCCCTCCCGCGTGATTTGGTGGAGAGCGAGCTGTTCGGCTATCGCAAGGGCGCGTTCACCGGTGCGCACGCCGATGCGCCGGGCGTTTTCCTCTCCGCCGGGAAGGGAACGGTCTTCCTCGATGAGATCGGCGAGATGCCGAAAGACGCGCAAGTGAAACTCCTCCGCGTCTTGCAGGAAGGCGAATTGCGTGCGGTGGGCAGCGCACGGGCACTGAAGATCGACGTTCGCATCATCGCCGCCACCAATCGCCCGCTGGCACAATTGCGTTCGGAGTTCCTGCGCGAGGACCTCTATTTCCGCCTCGCGACCGTCATCATCGAAGTCCCGCCATTGCGCCAGCGTCCGGAAGACATTCTTGTCCTCACGCAACACTTCGCCGACGGATTGGCGGACCGCTACGGCCGCCACATCACCGTCTCGCGCGCCGCCACCGAACTGCTGGTGCGGTACCCGTTTCCCGGCAACGTTCGCGAATTGCAGAATGTGCTGGAAAGCGTGGCTGCGCTCTCCCAGGCGGACCCGCAAGTTGTTTCCGACCGTGACGTCAAGCCGTTGCTCACGCGCGCCGACGCACCCATTTCGCACGAGCAGCCGCTGGCCCTGGAAGACATGGAGCGTGTCGCCATCGAGCGCGCACTGCGCCTTTGCCTGGGAAACCGTACCCGCGCGGCCGCGCTGCTGGGCATCTCGCGCGACACCCTCTACCGCAAGATGCGCGAGCTGAAGACCAACGGAACCGAGTCCCCGCAATGAGCCAGCGCCGCCAATTCGTGCTTTGGATCGCGCTGGCGCTGGTCGCGGTGTTGGGTTTCGCGGCGATCCTGCGCTGGCAGTACCAGCCGACGCAGCGGCGCTTCGCTCTTTCCGTCACTCCCCGTCCCGCCGAAGGCCGTACCGTCTATGAAGTGAAGGGTTGTGCAAAGTGTCACGGCACCGACGGCGTCGGAGGGACGGATGCACCCGCACTTCGCGAGCGCAGTTCGCTGACCTCGTTGCCGCTCCTTGTGACCGCGGTATGGAACCATATTCCGCGTATGTCGGACGCGATGCAGCAGGGCCGCATGCCCTATCCCACCATGTCGAGCGAAGACATGGCCCAGCTCTTCGCCTATCTCTACGTCACCGGCGTCACCGACCAGTCCGGCGATGCGGAACGTGGCCGCGCTCTCTTCGCGGCGAAGGGCTGCGTGCAATGCCACGACCCCACCGGGAAAGCTCCCGCCGTCAACGTGCTGGGCCGCGCGGATACGCCGCTCCTGCTGACCCAGGCGCTCTGGAACCACGCTTCGGCCATGACGTCGCAAATGCAGCAGCGCGGCATGCAGTGGCCGTCGCTGAAAGCCGGCGAGCTGCGCGACCTGCTGGCCTACATCCAGGTTGCCGCCGGTCGTCAAACCGCGCCGCCGGTTCGTACCGGAGATCCCGCCCGCGGCTGGGCCGTGTTCCAGGCCAAGGCGTGTCTCGATTGCCACACCCTCGGCGGACGGAATCATTCGCCGGCGCCCCAGCGAACTTCCGCGTCACCGGCTGCGCGCTCGCTCGCCGGCGACGGCGCCCTTCCCGCCACGCTTTCGCAATTCGGGGAAGCGATGCTGAACCATTTTCCCGACATGCACCGCGCCCTGGCCGTGGCAGGGAAGACACCGCCATCATTCCGCGACAACGAAATCGGCGATCTCGCCGTGTTTCTGTATAGCCTGCGCTATGTCGAGCCCGGCGGGTCGCCGCACGTCGGGGCCACTGTTTTTCGTTGGCGCGGATGTGCCGCCTGTCATGGGGAAGATGCCTCCGGCGCCAGCGCTCCCGCCCTGCGCGGCCGCGGACAGAGCTACACCGCCGTTCGTCTTGCCCGGGGGCTGTGGGGCCACGGCGACCGCATGTACGAATTGACCCGCCGCAACCACCAGCCCTGGCCGCAACTCGAAGCGTCCGACATCGGCGACCTGCTCGCGTTCCTCAACACGCCGGTTGAATCCCGCGCCCACTGAACTCACTGTCCGATTCTCTGACACTGCCCGGGAATCGGACACCCTCCTACCCGACAGTCAACAATTCCCGCGCGCCGATCTCCTGTATTTGCAGTAAATTGGCCGCTGCCACCGGTTGGCGTGCCACGTGCGAACGTTCGTTCTAGATAGTACGGCAAACAGTTGGAGGGAGCCCGGCAACCCGGCGTCGCAAAAGATCAGGCTTACGGCGCTCCGGACTTCCTCCATTGACAAGGAGTTCTATAAAATGCGCAGATTGGACACGTTAGGGATGACGGGAGTCGTGATGCTGGTCGCTGGGGCCACCACGTTTCTAAGTTACGATCATGTGCTGCCGCTTTGGGTCGCCTGGATCGTCGGACCGCTGCTTTGGTACCTCGGTTTTGCCGTGATGATCGCGTGGCTGTGCGGTCGCTTCTTCCTTACCCAGGCCGAGGAAGAAGACGCCATTGAAGTCGCGCCGGTCCGCAAGCCGCAGCCGAGCAACTTCCTCGAACACGACTGGGAGCCGGCGCCGCCCGCCCGCTGGCAGACCGTTCCCATACTCGCCACGGTCATGCTGCTGCTCCTGGTCTCGATGCTGGCCATTCGCGCCTATGCCGCCGACAACCCGGGCGCGCCGCTCTTCAAGGCAAAATGCGCCATGTGTCACGGCGCCGACGGCGTCGGCAAGACCCCGATGGGCGCCACCCTGAAACTCCGCGATCTCACTTCGCCCGAAGTTCAGAAGCAGTCCGATACGGAACTCTTGACCGTAATCACCAAGGGGCGTAACAAGATGCAGGAGTATGGCAGCAAGCTCAGCAAGGACCAGATCGCGGATCTGCAGAAGTACATCCGCACGTTAGCCAGGAAATAGGAGCCCGGAATGCAGGCCAGCAACGACAGGAACCCTTCGCCTACTATCGATTCGGACGAGGGCGGCGCGCCGGATAAGTCGGCGCGCCGCGGATTTATCAAGGTACTTCTTGGAGGCGGCCTGTTGGCCTCGGCCGGATCGTTTTTCTATCCGGTCTTGCGCTACCTGGTCCCGCCCGCCGCGGTGGACATGGGCGGCGACACCGTCATCGCCGCAAAAGTCGGAGATCTCAAACCGAACTCTTCCAAGATCTTCAAATTCGGCAGCCGCCCCGGTTTGCTGGTCATGCGTTCCGACGGCGCGTACGTCGCCATGGCGGCCACCTGCACCCACCTGAGCTGCACCGTGCAATACCGCAGCGACATTCGCCAGGTCTGGTGCGCCTGCCACAACGGCATCTATGACCTTGCCGGACGCAACGTCTCCGGTCCCCCGCCGCGTCCGCTCGAGGTATACGACGTCCATGTGAGCGGCGAAGATATTGCGGTCGGCAGAAAGCGGGAGGCGTGAGATGAGCGCATTCGTAGTCATCCGCGACTGGCTCGACGAGCGCTTCGGCTGGGCCGAACTGATCGCCCCACTGAAGCACAAGACCGTCCCCCTGCACCGCCTGTCCTACTGGTATTTCCTCGGCGGCATCACGCTGTTCCTGTTCGTGCTCCAGGTCTGCACCGGCATATTGCTTCTTCTCTATTACCGCGCCAGCGCCAACGAGGCCTTCGAGAGCGTGCAGTACATCAGCACCAAGGTGCAGTTCGGATGGCTCATCCGCTCCATCCACTCCTGGTCCGCGAACCTGATGATCCTGACCGCCTTTGCCCACATGTTCAGCGTTCTCTTCCTGCGCTCCTACCGCAAGCCGCGCGAGCTGACCTGGGTCACCGGCGCGGTCCTGCTCTTCCTGTCCATGGGCTTCGGTTTCAGCGGCTATTTGCTGCCCTGGAACACCCTGGCGTTCTTCGCGACCAAGGTGGGCACCGATGTGGCTGGACAAGTCCCCTTCATCGGTCACTTCATCGTCGTCTTCCTGCGTGGCGGCGAGGAGGTCACCGGCGCCACGCTCACCCGCTTCTTCGGTTTCCATGTCGCGGTATTGCCGGGAATCACCACGTTATTGCTGGCGATTCACGTCCTGCTAGTGCAGCGCTTCGGCATCAGCGTGCCGCCCTCGGTAGAGAAGCAGTGGATTGCCGACCCGAGCGCCAGGAGCGAAATGAAGTTCTTCCCCAACTTCATGCTCCGCGAAATGATGGCGTGGTACATCGCCCTCGGCGTCCTGGGCGTGCTGGCGGCGATGTCGCCGTGGGGCATCGGAGCCAAGGCCGAACCGTTCGCTTCCGCACCGGCCGGCATCAAGCCCGAATGGTACTTCCTCTTCATGTTCCAGACGCTGAAGCTGCTCCCGTCGAAAATCTGGTTCATTGATGGCGAACTCCTCGGCGTCCTGGGCTTCGGCCTCGCCGGCGCCGTCTGGGTCTTTCTGCCGTTCCTGGAACAGCCCCGCTGGCAGTGGGCGCGCGTCTTCATCATCGGCCTGGGCGTCTTTGCCCTCGCTTACATGGGCAGCATGACGGTTTACGGGTTTATCGCGAAATAAGGGCGCAATCATGTCGGACCTACGATCATTACGGCTCTCGTTCCTCGCACTCGCTCTGCTCGCCTTGCCGCTTTCACTCCGCGCGCAACAGCAGAACACGTGCCTCGATTGTCACGGCTCGGCCGATGGCAACCTGAAGATCACCAGCGAGCAGATCGCGCAGGACATCCACTTCCAGAAGGGACTCACCTGCGCCTCCTGCCACGGCGGCGATCCCACCAGCATGGAAGCCATGGATCCCAAGAAGGGCTTCAAGGGACATATCTCGCACAACAAGGTCCCCGAGCTTTGCGCCTCCTGCCATGCCAACGGGAGCTACATGCGCGGCTTTAACCCGTCGCTGCGCACCGACCAGCTCGCCCAGTACAAGACCAGCGTGCACGGCAAGAAGCTCGCGGCGGGCGATACCCACGTCGCCGTCTGCATCGACTGCCACGGCGTGCACGGCATCCGTCCCGCGTCCGACACGCGTTCCCCCGTATATCCGACCAACGTCGCCAAGACCTGCTCTCGCTGCCACGCCGACCGCGAGTACATGAAGGCCTACGACATCAAGACCGACCAGTTCGCCGGTTACAGCGCCAGCGTCCATTACGATGCGCTGGCCGTCCGCGGCGACCTGAGTGCGCCGACCTGCACCACCTGCCATGGCAATCATGGCGCTGCGCCGCCGGGCGTGGCTTCGGTGGAAAACGTCTGTTCCACCTGCCACGTCCTGCAGGCGCAACTGTTCGACACCAGCAAGCACAAGACTGCGTTCCAAGCGGCGGGATTTCCGGGATGCGTCACCTGCCACAGCAACCACCGCATCTCCAAGCCCTCTGACACCTTGCTCGGCACCGGGCCGGGAGCCGTCTGCGTCAACTGCCACACGCAAGGCGATGCGGGCTTTGCCTTGGCCGCTTCCGTCCACAAAGAGTTAGTTTCCACGCAGGCTGCGATTGCCCGCTCCGACGAGATCCTTACCCGAGCGGAGCGCGATGGCATGGAAGTGAGCCAGGCGCAACTGGAGTTGATCGACGCCCGCGATCGTCTGACCAAGGCGCGTGTTACCCAGCACAGCTCCCAGGCGGCGAAGATTGATGAGGACATCAAGGTCGCGCGCACCGTCAGCGATAAGACGTACGAAGCCGGTGTCCAAGCCATGAAGGAACGCAATTACCGTCGCCTGGGATTGGGGATTTCGCTCATCACCATCGCCGCGATGGTCCTCGGCCTGCGCCTGTTTATCTCCGACCTCGAAAGCAAGAAGTAGGCCTTGATTTGTTTGGCTACCTCCACCTCCTGTCTTGCCCCGGCCTCCTGAAGGCCGGGTTTGTTTGTGCTTGTGAAACCTGGTAGCACCGGCGTCTCGCCGTCCACGCTGTACTCAACGGATCTGTCATCCCGAGCGAAGACGAGGGGAGCTCTTGTTTCGTAGCACTGGCGTCTCGCCGTCCACGCACAACCCTTAGGAAGTGTCATTCCGAGCGAGGACGCCGCCTATCGCGTCGCCCGCTGTTGGCGACGCTTGCGGCGTCCGAGTCGAGGAACCTGCATTTTCCCGTTCCGCACGATGGATACAAGGCGGGCACGAAGACCTGAATTATTACCATTCGGTAAACCTCAGAGGGGACCCTACCCCCCTCCCCCCTCGACTTGGGCCGGTATTCGGCTAAAGCGCAGAGGACAAGAGAGTTGCACCCGTTTCAAGTCCTCCAAGTAACTTACTGTTACTTGGAGCGTCCCGAGGGCGTCCCGAAGCCCGTCCCGATGCCGATCCGGGGAAAACAGCGGCCTGAGATTTCAAAGAACTCTAACTAAGTAGTTAATTGGAGCCGGATTCGACACAACTCCCTCCGCTGTTGCCAGCGTTAATCTATTTTTGCGCCGCAGAGCAGGAGAGTCAAGCGATCTGGTCACCGATGCGCGTGATAGTGGGCCAAATTGGGAAAGAGGTCTAGGGCCGAAGTGCGAGAAGCATTTCCAGGCCCCACCCCTTCGGCTGCGCTCAGGGCAGGCTCTAGCAAACCCGGCTAG
>DASVHW010000366.1 GCA_036382395.1 Candidatus Binatia bacterium
TGGATGCTGCTGCTCGCCAGCAGCGTCGTCTACTTCTTCTGGACCAACGAGGCCGACAACGATCTGTGGGGGCATCTCCTGTTCGGCCGCGACATTCTCGCCAGCCGCACGATTCCGCGCCTGGACACCTACGCGTACACCACCATTGGGCAGCCGTGGGTGAATCACGAATGGCTATCACAGGTGCTCATGGCGGCGGTGTACGACTGGGCCGGGTCCGCCGGGCTTCTGGTTTCAAAATTCGCCATCACGACAACTACGTTCTTGCTCCTGCTGGCACACGTACGCCGCCACACGCAGTCGCCCCACGTCCGCGGAGTCATTGGCCTGCTGGCCATCGCGGTGCTGGCGCGGGGCTTCGGCATCCGGCCGCAAGTGTTCACGTACTTCTTCGTCGCCCTGACGCTGCTGTTGCTCGACGAGTATGGGCGTGGCCGCCGGAGCGTGCTGTGGCTCTTGCCCGGCATGTTTCTGATCTGGGTGAACCTGCACGGCGGCTTTGTGCTCGGTCTGGGGATCGTCGGCCTGTTCGCCGGCGCCGACCTGCTCGGCGGCAAGGGGCGATCGCTCAGGCCCTGGATCGTCTTCATCGCCTCCGCGGCGGTGACATCGCTCAACCCTTACGGTCCCCGTTTGCTTTTCTACATATGGAATGAGCTGAGCCGCGCCCATCCGATCAGCGAATGGCAACCGGCGTCGATGGAAGCCGCGCAGTTCGCATTCTTCGTCATGCTGGGACTGTTCTTCGCGACGCTGGTGTTCATGCGCGACTGGCGCCGCGACGGCTGGCAGGCCGCTCTGGCCCTCAGCGTCGGCTTTCTCGCTCTGCGCCACCAGCGGCACACACCGGTCTTCGCCCTCTGCGCCGCGGCGCCGTTGGCAATGCAAGTGGACAGCGCCGTGCGCTGGCTCGGGCAACGCTCCACCTTCGCGCTCAGCCCCGCCGCCCGCCGCCTGATTGGTGCGGCAATCGTCCTCCTGGCGGCCCTGCAGTTCGCGCTGACGGGGATACGGGGTTGGTCCTCTGGATTCCAAATCACCTTCAACGCGTTCGAGTACCCGGTCGCAGCGGTTCAGGCGTTGCGAGATGCCGGTGCAGGCGGGAACATCGCCGTTCCGCTGGACTGGGGCGAATACGTGCTCTGGTTCCTGGCCCCGCAAGTCAGAGTGTCCTTGGATGGCCGCTTTGCCACCGTCTTCCCCGAACGCGTCGTCGAAGACAACTTCAATTTCTTCAGCGGCGCACCTGGATGGCGGCGGCTTCTCGACCAGTACCCCACGCAGGCGGTGCTGGTGCCGGCCGGCTGGCCATGTCCGATCCGCACGCTGGCGGACTGGCAACTCGCTTACCGCGACCGGTCGGCCGAAGTGTATGTCCGCTCGAATGGCGGGGAAGGCCTCAGGCTGAAAGCGATGCCGATCGAGCCGCCAGCGCTGCGGTTGCCGCTCGGGATCTTCCCCTAACCGGCTTATGGCACGCGGCGTCTCGCCTAAGGTTCTTGACGATACGCGACTGGCTGCCGCATTGCCTTGTGCGAACGGCGCAGGAGCCACAAGGCGGCAACCACCGCGCCGAGCATCAGCGTCGCCACCGCGAACGTGAGGAAGTAGCTGAGCACCGCCAGCACGGTCAGGACGACGGCAGCCAGTAGGAAGGGCTCCCGCCCGCAGATGACTCCAAACGCAATCACACCGAGCAGGTGCCACGGCCACAGCTGAGTGATGAGCAGGAAGAAGAAAACCAGGCCGGTGAGAAAACAGCTCTCCGTCAGAGCCGCGAAGCCTGGTGCCGCTCGCCATTGTCGCATGAGGATGGCGACGACCGCGCTGGCAAGCACGGCAAAGCGAGTGAGGTCGAAGATACGAAACCCCAGATCGGTGGCGAACATCCCGCCAGCTCGCAGGCCCCAAAACAGCGCCGCAAGGGCCGGAGACAGCTCGTTGGGAAAAATACCGCGCATCTTTTCCGGGTGCAGCACTCCGGCAACGATCGCCGGCAATGCCCCGGGCAGAGGAGCCAGCAGGATCACACCAAAGACGACCGCCGCCGCCGCACACACCAGCGCCTGGCGCATGGCGGCTCGCAACCCCGAAGCTTTCAGGGTTTCAATCAGAAAGATGGGAACGAAGATGATGCCGTAGAACTTGTACCAAAACGACAGCGCCAAGATGGCCAGAGCCGCATAGGGACGGTTGTTGTGCCACCACCACAGCGCGCCGAGCAACAGCAACACCATGGCGATGTCATTGTGCGCACCACTCGCCGCCTCGAACAGGAAAAGCGGATTCCACGCCAGCAACAGCAGCAACCACGACGCCGGCGCCGCGTCCTCCGACGCCGTGCGGCCGAGCAGCGCCCGCGCCACCAGCAGCGTCCCGAACAACAGGATCACGGCGACGGCCTTGTGCAGCCAGACGGCAAGCCAGAACGATTGTCCGCCAACGGCGTTGATCAGCCGGCACTGCCACAGGAACAGCGGTCCATACGCGGACACCGGACGCCGCAGGGTCGCCGCCAGGAACTGTTGCCAGGGATCCGACGCGAATTTCGTGGGCGCGACAACGTAGGGGTTAGCATGATAGAGGCCCCACATTCTGCCGAGGAAGGCGTATCCGAGGACGTCCTTCGAACCCACGGGAAAGCTGGCAAGCAAGAGCAAGGCGGCCGCCGCTGTGGTCGCTGCCAGGGTGCCGCAAGACACCGGCTGGCGGCGAAGGTAGACCGTGATATAGACCCAGCAGAGTCCGGCGAACAGGGCGAAGAACACAAACAGCAGCCGCAGGTCATCGAAGCGCTCGAAATCGTTACGAGCCGGATCAGACTTGAGGAAGGAGGCAAGCAAGACGGCGGCGCAGAACGCCACCAGCGAACCGGATACCGTCCACCACCGTGGAGCCGGTGCCGGTCGGGCAAGTGCTTGCGTCTGCATAGCCATGCGGCATTATAGCCCGCGCTGGCAAGCGTAGTGCAAACGTGAGGTTGGCCAGTCGTGAAAACGGGGCTAAGATAAAGGGAGCCGGTTCTGCCGCTGGTCACACGTGCTTCCCAGCGGTCCTTAGGTGAGTGAGGACATGCGGATATGAAAGCCATTGTGTTGTGTGCCGGTTTAGGCACCCGATTGCGGCCGCTGACGTTCAGCACCGCCAAGCATTTGATCCCGGTGGCGAACAAGCCGGTGCTGTTCTTCGGGATCGAGAGCCTGGTGGAGGTCGGGGCGCAGGACATCGGCATCATCGTCAGCAAGGAGAGTCGCAGCGTGATTCAGAATGCTGTCGATGACGGCCAGCGTTGGGGAGCGCGCGTGACCTACATCGAGCAGCCGCAGCCGCGAGGCCTGGCGCACGCGGCGCAATGCGCTCGCCCGTTCGTCGGCACTGACCCCTTCGTGATGTATCTGGGCGACAATCTCATTCCCGAGGGGTTGAGCGCCGCCGCGGAGCAATTCCAGCGCAGCGGCGCCAACGCCGTCGTCATGCTCAAGGCGGTGGACGATCCGAGCCAATTCGGTATCGCTCAGCTCGAGGGCGACCGCATCGTGCGGCTGATCGAGAAACCAAAGAACCCGCCTTCCAACCTCGCGATCGTCGGCGGCTATTTTTTCGATCATCACATCTTCGAGTCCATCGAACGCATCAAGCCATCCTGGCGCAACGAGTACGAGATCACCGACGCCATTCAGGATCTCATCGACCGCGGATTGAAGGTGGCGCCGTATATCGTAACCGGATGGTGGAAAGACGCCGGCAAGCCTGACGACATCCTCGACGCGAACCGGGCCATGCTGCAAAAGCTTGCCACCGCGATACATGGCAAGGTGGACAGCAGCTCGATGATTGAAGGCGCCGTATGCATCGGCCGCGACACGGAGATCAGCGGGAGTCGGATCACCGGCCCGGTGATCATCGGCGAGGAGGCCCGGATCATCAACGCACAGATCGGCCCGTTCGCATCGATTGGCGACCGTGTGCACATCACCGGCAGCCGCGTCGAGGACAGCGTGGTGATGGATGACTGCGTCATCCGGGACGTTCGTCAGCCCGTGGTCCGCAGCCTGCTCGGACGCCGGGTCCAGTTGACGGGAAAGACCGGCGGACACGAAAGTCTACGACTCATTCTAGGCGATTTCTGCGAAACCGAGCTGCCGTGAGCGAGAAGCCGCCGTGCGGCGTTCACCGTGGGGCACGCGGCTGCAGCCAGACCTTGACGGCACCGTCGGCACCGGATGCGTCCGGCACACGCTCATAGCGACTGACCAGTGCCACACCTTCACGTTCGAGCCAGCGCGGGACCACTTCGCGCAGCACGCCGCGTCCGCCAGGGCTGCCATGCCCTTTTCCGTACACAATGCGGACGACGTGCTCGCCGAGTGCCTGTGCGTGTCGCAAGAAG
>DASVHW010000367.1 GCA_036382395.1 Candidatus Binatia bacterium
AATGTCGAGCTTCTCCGGAACAAGGCGGAGATCGAATCCTTGCTCAAACGGATGGCCCGGCACCCCGCGGAAGCGCTCGGCGAAAGTCTCGGCGTAGCAGTGCTTGCAGCCCGGACTGACTTTCACGCAGCCGCGCACGGGATTCCATGTGGCGTCGGTCCACTCGATGCTGCTGCGGTCACTCATTGCCATCCGACCCTAGGCGAAGATACAGCGAAACCAAGTCGGAGTGCAAGCGTAGCGTGGCGCCGCACTCGGCAACGAGCGCCGCCGCCGAGGTCATACGCGTCCACTCGCAATAACGCGCTTCAAAAGGTGCCGGTGGCAGTGCGCCTGGTCCTCAGCACAATGACAGAGCAGTGTCACGGTTCCTCTTCGGGCCAGGTGCTTGATCAGGCGAAGCGTAAACTTCTGGCCGTGATTCTTGATGGTTCGATTGCCCTTGTCCACCGCGCCGGCTGTAAACAGCTCTGCTTTGTAGCGACGCGCGAACTCGCTCCAGTTGATCCTGCCTTCTTGAAATGCGCGCAGGAGGGATTCACTGGGTCCAAGGTTCGCCATCCACACGTGGTAGCGGCTGGTGGGCATACCGCGTCCGCGGAAGCGAGTCGCAAGAATCCGCACGCCGTCACTCTGACGGATGGGCGAGTAAACCGATTTCGTCTGCAGCATAGCCTCCCTCACTGATGGCCGTGCCTGAGAGCAGGCGCGGCGCGGGTTGAGTTCCGCCGGGTGGGTGCTCGGCGAGAGCCTCGCCCTCCCGAATTGCCGGACGTCGCCAACGCCCGCTCCGCTCGAATCCGTTCCAGCAGCACGCTGGCGGGCTCGTCGTTCGGGTCTTGCGGGACGAGTTTGCCTTCGAAGGCGCGCTTGAGGATCGCCTGGCGCAGCCGCTCGGCGCGCTTCAGGTTGGCGTCGACGACGGCCTCGAGTTCGTCGATTACGGAGAGCCGGCGCTCGACCTCGGCGACGATGCGGTGCTGCTCGGGGAGAGGTGGCAACGCAAGGGGAATCTGTTTCAGGATTGAGAGATTGAGGATCTCCATCGTTCCGCCGTGGGCGGCAAGTTTGAAGAATTGCCTTGTACCTGGACTCTCAAGCAAGATCTTGATGAATCTAGGATTAACACCCGACCGATTCAGGGTGGCCTTGAGTAGGCGCGGATTGATGATTCCTGGCGCTATGTTCTCGGGCAGAATGAGTACTCGCCCCGCAGTCCCGACAAGGCTGATAAGTAGATCGGCGGGCTGGACGCGGCAACTCTCCAGCTGCCGGTAGCGCGCTTCGTCAATATAGTAGTCCCCGAAGAACGCATCGCCTCGGATCACCTGCTCTTGCCCATAAATCTTGTAGCCTCTCGGGACGTACACTGACTTCTTAAGGGAGCTGCCGAAAGGACCAGCTTTGAGAGCGTGTGGAACTCCCTCAGAAAGCTCCTCCAAACCTGCCCAGGACCATCCCGCCGCGGCTCTAGCCCCATTTGGCGGCTCGGGTTTTTCAGGCTGTCTATACTTCGCCTTCCACTTCTCGTCCTTCGGCACCATGGCCTTCGCCTGCATCTTGGCGAGCTGGTCGGCTTCCCAGCGGGCGCGGCGTTCTTTGAGGATGCGGGCGAGGAGTTGGTCGGCGGGTTCGTAGGTGCGGCCCTCGCGTCGGGCTAGTTCGGCCTCGGTGGGCACCAGACGTCCCTCGCAGGCGGCCTTGAGCGCGGCGGCGCGGTAGCGCTTCAGGTTTGCCCGCACCCGCTCCAGCGCCGCCACCGCCGCGTCGAGGCGGGTGAAGTGCTTCTCGATCTCGGCGACGATGCGGTGCTGCTCGGCCTCCGGCGGCAGCAGCATCTCATGATCAAGAATATGGCTTTTCGACAACCCTGGGATATCGCCAGCGGCTTTGGCCGCGACCTTGCCAATTGTGAAGCGGAGCGCGTGCTCCATGAACCGCGTTGAAAGAGCGCGATGAGGTTCATACGCGTAGATGTCGCGGCCGATGGCGCAGGGGACTCCAGGGAAGATGGTACCCACCCCTGCGCCTTTGACCGTCACAAAGATGCATTCTGCGGGCACGACTCTCCGAGGCTCAGTGGTCCATTTGTCCATGCGAACCACGAAGCCATCCCACTGGTCGGGGCCTGTCACATACGGAGTTCCCTCACCGCGCTCGTTTACGGCGACAGAAGGGGGTGACTGACCGCAGTGCAGAGAACCAACTTCCTCTAGGCGAGTTGATGCCCATGATACGGGCGAATAACCGTCAACCATATCAGAAAAAACCGGCACCGACGGTTCGCTCATGCCACGAACGCCTCGTTCATCTCATCACCACGCACGCAGAGAAACCTCTCCCCTAACCCCTCTCCGACGCGGAGAGGGGAACTCGGAATTCCCCCTTCCCGTGCCGGGAAGGGGGCCAGGGGGTTAGGTTTCTCCTCATGCCGTCACCACCTCATTCAACTCATCCAGCAAGCCGCGCAAGTCCGCACCGAACACATGCACCGCCTTCCCAGCGCCGCCGCGTTGCGCGAAGGGCGTGTAATCGAAGTCGTCCATCTCGATGCGCAGGCTGCCGGCAATGTGGTCCTTGATCAACGCCAGCCACTGGCGCTGCTCGTCGGTGAAGCGGCGGCCATGCGTCTCCTGCTGCGCTACCCAGTTCTCGAAGCGTTGCTCGACCTGGTCGGCGTAGGGCACCAGTTCGCTCTCCTGATGCAGGGCGAAGCGGACCAGCGATACGATATCGCTGAGGAGCTGGCCGCCGGGGCCGCGCACCTTCGTGCGGTCAAGGGTCTCGTACGCTTTCCACAGGCGCTCCGGAGTCCACTGCCGCGGCGGCGCCTGGATCGCTTCCGCCAGCGCTTTGATGTCGGCGAAGCGCAGGCGCTTGGCGTAGGGCTGGCTGTAGAGCACTTGCAGCGCCGTGATCTCGTCCTTGTGCTGGCGGATGAACTGCTCGAACGATTCGACCAGACCTTTCGCCTTCTCCTTCGCCGACGCCGAGAACGCCGCTTCGATGACCTGGTCCTTGCTGAGGGTGTCGATGGTTTGCTCGAACTGTTGCTTCATGAAGCAGAGCTGCTGGCGCAGCGCGGGGTTTGTGGCGATTGGTTTGACGGCCTCTTGCACTAGCCGCTCGGTGGCTTGCCGCACTTGCTCCGGAGTCGGCTCGGCTTCTTTGGGCAGTCCGGCGGCCGCGCGCGCGGCTTCGACCAGCTGGTCGGGATCAATCGCCTGCACGAGGCGGCTGGCCAGATCCTTCAGCGTCAACCCGCCTGCGGTCTTCGCCAGCGCGTCGCGTTCAGGCTTCCCAAGCCGGCAGTCGAGCCGAGCCAGCCGCCCCGCGAGCGAGGAGAGGATATCCGGATCGGTGCTGCCAAACGCGACGGCTTGGAGCAGCTTCTCGAACGGTACGGTGGGATTGCGCTCCAACGGCTTCGAGTCGGTCAGCTCCTGCTCGCACACGCCGACGCAGTCGACGATCATGAAATGAGTCTTGGCCTTGGCGTCGGGCGTCACCGCTTGCAGGTCGGTCGGAGTGATGACGCGCACGCCGCGGCCCTTCATTTGCTCGAAGAAGTTGCGGCTCCTCACGGCGCGCATGAACATGACGACTTCGAGCGGGCGGATGTCGGTGCCGGTGGCGATCATGTCGACGGTGACGACGATGCGCGGGTTGTAACTGTTGCGGAACGACGACAGGAGATCCTCCGGCTTTACGCCGCTCGATTTGTAGGTGATCTCCTCGATCTCGCGGCCGTCGGGGCCGATCGTCTTCGTTACCACGCGCGCCGTGCCGGTCTTGTAGGTGATCTTTCGGCAGAAATCGTTGCCCTTCCCAAACTCCTCGCGGACGATCTGCACGATGTCGTCGGCGTGGCTGTCGTCCTTGGCGTAAATCAACGTCTTCGGCACCTCAGTGCGCCCCGGAAAGATTTCTGTGAGTAGCCTGTCCCTGAAAGTGCGGATGATGGTGCGGATCTGGTCGACGGCGACCACGGTCCGGTCAAGGGCGTCGGCGTCGTACTGCAGATCCTCATCCAGCTTTTCCCAGCGCACCCGGCGCGTCTCGCGCTCGCGCTTGTCGACGAACAGGCCCGCGTCGACCTTCGAGCCTTGGTGCGTGATCTGCGCACGGTCGACGAGAAAGAGCACCCGGCGGGCATCGGTGAACTTGATGAGGCGATAGATTGATGTGATCGCCGTGAAGGTCTTGCCGCTACCCGTGGCCATCTGGATGAGGGCGCGGGGCCGGTCATCGGCGAGCGATGTCTCGAGATTCCTCACCGCCCGGACCTGCGCCGGCCAGAGACCAATCGTGATGAGAGGCGGCAAGCGTTGGATGCACGATCGCAAGGTCAGGAGCTTGCGGCCTGTTGCTGCCGCGTCTGCAGCAGCATCGAGGGGGACATCCGACTTATCTTGCTCGATGCCGGTGAGCCACGCCGCAAGTGTTTCGGGTCGATGGACACGGCGCGAGTTGTAGGAGCTTGGGACGAACCTTGTCAACGACAACTGCGTGGCGAAAGAGTATCGGCCCCGAACCGGCAGAACCGGCGGGTCTCTGTGTGCGATCAGCTTTTTGGGGAAGAGGAAGGGCAGGAGGAGAGGAGCCGCCTAAGGGGGGGGGCGGCGGCTCCTCTCCGGAGAAGTCTGGAGACCTAATCAGGAACGAGCTGGCCAGAGGCGCACGCGCATGGTCCGCGCCGCATTGCCCTTCACTGGCGTGATGCGACGGCCGGCGCTGAGTCCTGATGCCGTGGACCGGTGGATCACAATCTTCGCCAGACCAGTGGGCAAGCCGGTCAGGGAAACTCTGCCGTTGCCGGTGGCGTGAAAATGCAGCACCTTCTTGATCGTCCGGCGTCCAGCGGCGGCGCCGCCGCCCGCTCCCGGGTCGTATTCTGTACCGGGACGGTATCGGTGACATCGACCGAGACGTCATTGACCGGGTTGCCATTGCTGTCGACGTCATCGACTTGTTGCCCGTTCGAGTCGTCCACTTCGATCTCCACTTCGATCTGTACCTGGTTGCTGAAGTTCTTCAGCTCCAAGCCGGTGGCGACGAACGGCGAGGTGTTGGACGCGAGCTGCACGGCGACGAACTGCGCGACGATCAGCTGGGTGAAGTCGATCGGCTGCGTGTTCTGGCCGCTGTCATCGGCGCCATCCAAGTTCGCCCCACTGACATCCACGGTGAGGCCGAGAAGGGTGATGGTTTGCGCAGTGGCGTCGATGTTTTGGATGGGGGCCTGGATCTTGATCTCCTGGCTGCCATTGCCGCCGCCGCTATGGCGGTGGCTGCCCACGGCGGCCGCTAAACGAAGACAACGCGTTTCAAATGTTCTCCTCCTCAAATGTGGTGGTGGCAGCGGCGATATTGGGGAGGCGTGCGGGGATGATGTTCTTCATCCCCGCACGCCGGGGGGACGGCTACGGACAACGGCTCTCGCAGGTTCTGTTGGCCTAGCCGTCGGGCACGCTGATGCAATGTTCATCGCTCTGCTGTTCCGGAGTGGAGCCATCTCGTCGATCTGAAGCTCTCTAATCTGTGTCGCGAAGGTACATACGCAAAGGTCTTGCCAACCGGACCCAAAAGGCTTTTCCGTTGTTCAGCGGCAGGAACCTACCCCAGATCGAGTCTGTTGCGGCTTGAGAGCGCAACTTCTTGCAGGCTCGACCCGGGCGGCTGAAAAAAACTGCAGATCGGCGAGCTGAGTCGGTTCTCAGCGTTGCCGGGGGCGGCTGGGCTCGCTTAGCGAGCGGTGGTAGGTACCGACGCGATCAATGCCGCTTCAGCCGTGCGTTGGCTGGTCCCGGCAGGCGTTGGCGGCCCGTGCGGAACGAACGGCGGCGAGGAGCGCACTGGCGTTGGCGCCGACCGCGTCTGGTTCGCCCTGGCGGGATGGACGCCTGGCCAGGAGGTCTCCGCCGACGCCTACTGCCGCAACTCCGGCTTTGATGAACTCCGGGATGCTCTCCAGCGTGATTCCCCCGGTCGGGATGAAATGAATCTGAGGAAAGGGGCCCTTCAACGCCCGGATGTACTGCGCACCGCCAACCGGGCCGCAGGGAAAGATTTTGATCATGTCGGCGCCGCCGTGCCATGCCGTCACCACTTCGGTGGGGGTCAGGGCACCTGGTATGGACACCTTGCCGCATTGAAGGGTGGCATCGACCACCCGGGCATCGAAGTTCGGGGCGACGATGAATTCAGCCCCGGCGGAGATCGCCGCCCGGCAGGTGTCGGCGTCCAGAATCGTTCCGGCACCGGGCAGCACGTCGTCGCCGTATTGTGTGGCGATCCGTTCGATGACCTCGATGGCATTCGGTACGCCCATGGTGATCTCGACGATACCAATGCCGGCGGCGACGATGGCCTGCGCCGCGCGCCAAGCATCTTCCGCCGAGACCGTCCGAATGATGGGTACCAGCCCCACGTCGCCGATCCGTGCCAGTGCCGTCTGTTTCGACCAGGTCATGCTCGTCAGCGTCGTGGCCGAAAGCTACCGGGTGCCATAGCGTACCTGCAGAAGCTGCATGTAGGGCACGCAGTGGCGGCGGTTCTTGACCAGATCGCGCGCCGCATCCAGCGTCAAGCCGTGCTCTGCGTGCAGGTAGGCGATGGCGACGGTTGGGGCACGGTTCATTCCCGCGTTGCAGTGCAGGTACACACGGTTGCCGCGGCGCAAGAGGTCGCCGAGCAGGGTGACGATCTGATCGAGGAGCCCGGCAAAGGTTTCCGCGTCGCAATCGGGCACCGGCACGCGATGGAACTCCAGGCCGTGCCCGCGATAAGTTTGTTCGAGTTCGTGCAAGTCCAGCCCTTTGGAGGCCAGGTCGAAGTCATCCTGGAGGCTGAACACGGCGGTGACGTGATGCGCAGTGCGCAGCCAGTCCGCGTCCTCCACAGCCGGGTATTCGCCGACCAGGAGGTTCGGAAGGATGATGGCGAGTTCCGGACGTCCCCAACGTGTCAGGGTCATGCGCCGCAGCCCGGAACTCATTTGTGGATCACGATGCGCCACTCTGCCGAGCGCTGTTCCACATCGATGACGGCGTAGCCCTCCGCCTCGGCGGCGCGCGGGATGTCACGTGCCCCTTTGGGGTCATCGAGAAGCAATTCGACCTCGGCACCCGGCGGCTGCTCTTCGAGGTGCAGTTTCGCTTTGGCCCAGCTCAGCGGGCAGCGGATGCCGCGAAGATCAAGAGACATGCGACAGTCCTGAGTCCTGAGTCCTGGGTCCTGAGTTGCACAGCGTCCGGCGTGCGCGGCGCGGCGCTTTGTGCGCTCGCACGTGCTTGCTATAGTTACCTCTGCCCATGATCCTCAAAGCGACCGGATGTATGCCTGTAGCGCTGCCAGCCAATCTTAGCAAATCGGTGCGTGTGCGCTAGCGCCGGCGCGAGAGTTGACGTGCAATCTGACTCCGACAAGTACGTTCTGCGCCGCGGCGCGCCGGTGCGGCGGGAAGAACACTTTCGCATCAATTACCGCGAGGAGCTGAATGCCGCGCAGTTCGAGGCGGTGGTCACGACCGAAGGCCCGATTCTGGTGGTCGCCGGTGCCGGGACAGGCAAGACCCGGACATTGGTCTTCCGCGTGGCGCGGCTGGTGGAGATGGGAATCGATCCAGCCAACATCTTGCTGCTCACCTTCACGCGCAAGGCGTCTGCCGAGATGCTCAGGCGCGCCAGCGCGTTGTTGGATGGCCGTTGCGATCGGGTCGGAGGCGGCACGTTCCATTCGTTCGCCAACACGGTCCTCCGCCGCTACGGCAGCGTGCTGGGCTTGAACGCCAACTTCACCATCCTCGACCGGACGGACAGCGAGGACGTCATCAACCTCCTGAGAGCAGGCCTCGGCTTTGACAAGAAGGAGAAGCGCTTCCCGCGCAAGCAGGCGATCGGGGAGATGTTCAGCATGGCCATCAACAAATCGGTGCCGTTACCACAGCTCTTGGAGGAGCAGTACGGCCACCTGGTGGACCATCTGCCGGACTTGCTGGAGTTGCAGGCTCGCTACGTGGCGTACAAGAGCGAGCGGCACCTGCTGAACTACGATGATCTGCTGACGAAACTGCGGGACGTCCTGAGCCTGCACGCAGACGTGCGCCAACGCCTGTCGCAGCGCTACCGCTACGTCATGGTGGATGAATATCAGGACACCAATGCCTTGCAGGCCGAGATCGTGCGGCTCCTGGCGGCAGAGCATGACAACGTCATGGCGGTCGGGGACGACGCCCAGAGCATCTACTCGTTTCGCGGGGCCAACTTCCGCAACATCATGGACTTCCCGAAGCTCTTCCCCGATACGCGCGTCATTGCCCTGGAACAAAACTACCGCAGCACGCAACCGATCCTCGATCTCACCAACGCCATCATCGCTCGGGCGCAGGAGCGCTACACCAAGAACCTGTTCACTTCGAAAGGGAGCGGCCCGTCGCCCGTCCTGGTCGCGGCGGAGAACGAGCAATTTCAATCCCGTTTCATCTGCCAGCGAATCCTGGAGCTACGCGAGGAAGGGGTGCCCCTGAACGAGATGGCGGTGTTGTTCCGGTCGAGCTTCCACTCGTTCGATCTGGAAATCGAGCTGTCCCGGCACGATATCCCGTTCGTCAAACGCGGCGGCTTCAGGTTCATCGAGACCGCCCATGTCAAGGATGTCTTGGCGCACCTGCGCATCATGGCGAATCCCGGCGATGCCGTCTCGTGGCACCGGGTGCTGCTGCTGCTCGAAGGCGTGGGGCCGCGCACCAGTGAAGAGATCATCCGGTGGATTGCGAGCGAAGGGGAGCCGCGCGCTCGGCTCGAGACCTTCCCGCGGCGCACGCTGGCGACCGACTTGCGGGCGCTGGCGAACCTCGTCGGCCGCTTGCGCGACCTCCGCTCCGGGCCCGGCGAACAGGTCGACGAAGTCCTGCGCTACTACGAGCCCATTCTCAAACGTGTCCACCGCGAAGACTATCCCAAGCGCCGCAAGGATCTGGAGCACTTTGCGACCATTGCCGCACGCTACAGCGAGCTGGAAACGCTGTTGACGGACATGGCCCTCGAGCCGCCCAGCGATAGCGTGGCTGACGTCTTGGCGGTGGATCCGGACGAGGGCCTGCTGACGCTGTCGACCATCCATTCCGCCAAAGGGCTGGAGTGGCACTCTGTGTTCGTCATTTGGGCCGCCGAGGGAAAGTTCCCATCCGAGTACAACCTGCACGACGAAGAGGAAGTGGAGGAGGAGCGCCGGCTGATGTACGTCGCCACCACACGCGCCAAGGAGCAACTGTACATCACGTATCCCATCAGCATCTACGATCGCGGTGTCGGGTTCGTCATGGGTAAGCCATCCCGCTTTATCGAAGATCTCCCGCACGAGCTGCTGCGACCCGTGACGCTGGTGGAGGAAGCGGATTGGGAGGGGTGACGGGTCCTGCGGGTTCCCTGCGCTCAGGTACTGCGCGGCCCTCTGGCGCGCGGCCCTGCCAAGCGGCGATGCGTTCGAAGCCTTCCCGGTGTCGTGTGCGCGGCACTACGAATGTCATTTGCCGTGGACAGGTCAGGCGCCGTACGCACCCAATTTTGAGGAGGGACCCACTGAGCACGAAGCTTGCTCATGTCTCTGTGGGTGATGATTAGCGTCGACTCGACTCAGCGCGACTGGATAATTGGCTGGGGGTTCCGGCTTGGATTTGCACTAGTTGTGGTGCTCAGCCTGCTCATCGTTTTCCGACCCGGCTGATGCGCCTTCTTCAGGTGCCACCGGGGAATCGACCTAGCCGGGGCGCCGACCGACTGCCAGCAACGAGAGCCCGACGGGACAATTGATGTGATCTTCCAGCCGGAGCACGGGTACCAGCAGGTCATTGATGCGTGCTTGGAGGCCGGGGACTGTGCGGCGGCGGAGAAGGCGCGCGTTGACGTACCAGCCAAGTGCGCCGATGATGTTGAAGGCGGACAGGTGTTCGACGATGAAGCCCGTCGCTTCGAGTTTGCGGTGAAGCTCTCTGCGTTCGTAGCGGCGATGATGCCCGATGGCGCGGTCGATTTCGCCAAAGAGGCTGCTGAGACCCGGGACGATCAGCACCAGCCGGCCCTGCGGTGCGAGGATATCGTAAATCCGGCGTAACGCGACCAGATCGTCCTCGATATGTTCCAGCACGTTGAGGCACAGGACCGTGTCGAAGCCCGTGCCCACGTCATCGGAAACCTGGTCCGCGGCCAAATCGAGCTGGCAGACACGGACGTGCGGAAGATGTTCAAAGCCGTTGCGCAGCTGGGCGAGATAGGTGGGATCGATGTCGGTGGCAACGACGACTTCGCGGGAGGATAAAAACCGGGTCATGTTTCCGATGCCCGACCCGACTTCGAGCACCCGCATGCCCACGTACGGCGCCACCTTGCTCCACAGCCACGCGTTGTAACGGTGCAAGCCGGCCATCCGCTTGAGGGTCTTCTGACCGGGCTGGGTGTTCACGTCATCAATGATGGCGTACTTCACGATTGTCCACACCGCCGTGATACCGTCGCGCCAGCCGATTTTCTTGCCTTCGAGGTAGCTGCGGCCGGCGTACGAGATCGGTACTTCGTAGATGCGGGCGCGCATGCGCGCGAACTTGGCGGTCAGTTCAGGCTCGATTCCGAAACGGCGGGAGCGTAGCGGTATGCTCTGCGCCAATTCGGTGCGGAATGCTTTGTAGCAGGTCTCCATGTCCGTCAGGTTGAGATTGGTGAACATGTTGGACAAGAGGGTGAGGAAGTGGTTGCCGACGGCGTGCCAGAAGAGCAGGACTCGGCGGGGCGATCCGGTGAAGCGTGAACCGTAGACGACATCGGCCTTGCCATCGAGAATGGGCTGGATCAGCGTAGGATACTCTGCGGGATCGTACTCGAGGTCGGCATCCTGAATGATGGTGATGTCACCGGTGGCCGCGGCGATGCCATCCGCAACCGAGGCGCCTTTCCCCTGGTTGTGCCGATGGATGATCAACCGCAGCTCGTTCGTGACGTTGGCATCGGTCGTTCGAGTGATCCGATCGCCGGTGGCTGCCAAGCCGATCTTGGCAAGCTCTACCGGCGTTCCGTCGGTGGAGGCATCGTCGACGATGATGATTTCCTTGTCCAGCGGCACCGCGCACACACGCCGGATGATCTCGGTGACGGTGGTGCGTTCGTTGAACGCGGGAATGATGACGGTTAGCTTCACGAGTCGCTGACGTGCTGGTTCCGGAAGGCCACTCCGTATCTCGCCTGGCAACCCGTGCGCGGCTCAATCCTGCGGGTGTGGTTCCCGGGGCTGTGCTGGGGGCGTCTGCTGAACTCTGCCGTCACCATGCCACCGGTGATGCCAGAGTCGGGAGCGCGTCGCAAGCGTGCCGCCTTCCATCCGATCCATCGGCACTCGGCTGCAACGTACCCGCAGGGCTGTTGCTGGAGCGGGCGACGAACGGTATGAACGGGCCCGTGTATTGGCGTGCTTGGATCTACGGTATGGCGCTGGCGCTGGGCGCGATCTCAGCGTGCCAGTCGTTTCCTCCGGCATTGACCGGGGTGACGATTGTTCCATCTAACGCGGAGGGTGAGCCATACGGCGAGGCGATGTGGCGAACACGCCGGCAGCCGCCGATTCCATTGATCGGGTTGAGGCCGGGCACGGATCCGAGCGAAAGTGCGCCGTTGCTGAATCAGTCGAATGGAGAAATCGCGGTGACACTGGCAGGGGGTATCCAGAATTTCGTTCTCTACACCACAGCAGAGGAGACCGCGTCGCCTTTCGTGATTGCGCTCTTTCTCGATCACGAATCGACGCCGGCACTTTCGGGCGTGGTGGACAGCGACCTCGCACGGCCTGTCGTGGCAAGTCGGGCACGCAGCGCCATGGGGCTTGATGGGGAAGCCGTGGTGAACCGCTCGTCGGTGTCGGTGGTGCGTGGAGGTTACCGGGTTTCATTGCGGCGCGCGGCCTTTCGGCTGCCTGTCAGCGGGATCGACGCGGTCGGACCATGGGGGCTCCGGCCGGATCAGGTCAGCGATGCGGTGGGGATGGTGACCATCGAGGTTGAGCCGGCGCCGAATGACGGGAACAGTTGAGCGGGGAGGTCTGTCTGCCGATTGCTGCGACGGCGGCTGAATTGTGGTTCGGCGAGATGCGTTTTGCTTTCCTTCGCGCAACATGCGAAGTACAGTGCATGTCCGAGTCCTAAGGCCGTGCGGTTCGGATCGTGCCGAACAGGCGCTGGCGAAGCCAGTGGCCCGAAAGCGGGCTCAACGGTTAGTGTCCAGGCAAGCTGAAAAAGGGCACCTCGTTGCCCCGCTACCTGGTACGGCTCTTGCGTTGCGGACGCGTTGAGAGCGTGGACACTGAGAAGAAGGAGTTGATGATGGCCACCACCCGTCAGGGCGTCTCGGGTGATTTCATGGCGCCTGACAGTGCCTTCGCCGCGGAACGCGGAGGTGCCGACACAGACGAGCAGGGGATCGCAGAGAGTTGGCAAGCGAGTTCTCAATATGGCGCTGCGGCGACCTCGGCTCCCGGAGGAGGGTCACGCCGGAAGCGGCGCCGCCAGCGCTCACAGCGGGGCAAACGACCGGTATTTTCCCCAGTCCGGAGTCACCATGGCGAAGGCGTAAGTCGAGAGCGGATTTTCCAGGAACTGGAAGGCCTGCTGCGGCAGATTCGAGAAGAGGCGGAGGAATTTTCCGGCATCGCCGAGGAGCAGATCAACGAAGTCGCGCGCATGGTCAGCACCTTCACCAAGGCCCTGGAAGAGCTATCCGATCCAATCTCAGAGCGGCTGCGCAGCGAGTATCAGCGCATTCGCGAAAAGCTCGTTCACATGTTGCGCAGCGAGCTGTAGGTCCGGGGAGTCCATGGGACCGAGGCTCGAGTTGTTGATGGAATACCACGCCACGCTGAAGACTCCAGTCGAGGTCGGCCCCGGGCCGTTCGGCATGCGGCAGATCTTCGACGTGACCGGCGGTGGATTCCACGGGCCGCGCCTGCGCGGGCGCATCCTGCCCAGTGGCGCGGATTGGCTGTTGATCGGCCCCGATGGGGTCGGGCGCCTCGATGTTCGCGCCACCCTCGAGACCGATGATGGCGCCCTGATCTATCTGAGCTACTTCGGCATCCTGCACTTGGATGAGGGCGCGATGCAGACGGTTACCGGCGGCGGCAGCAGCGAGTATGGAGAGCTGTATTTCTTTACGCAGCCGCGCTTCGAAAGCGGTGATCCGCGTTACGGAGCCTGGCTGAACCGCATCTTCGCGATCGCCCAAGGGAAGCTCGGCCCGTCGCGGGTCGACTACCCAATCTACCAGGTCGGTTGATTTCCTGCACCGCAGTCGCAAGGCTGTCGCCCCCCTGGAACCCCGAGCCTCCGGCCGGCTACGACGCTGGCGACGGCCCGTGGATTTCGTCGACCGCTCCGGTGGCTGGGTCGTACAAGACGTGGCCGATGTGGTCACGCGTGAAGACGCGCTGGCCATCGACGTACAGCG
>DASVHW010000368.1 GCA_036382395.1 Candidatus Binatia bacterium
CGCGCCGCGCTTGTCGCCGGCAACCGCGTGGATCTCGTCGACAATCACGGTCTCCGCCGTCGCCAGCATGCGCCGACTGCGCTCGGCGGTGAGCAAGATGTAGAGCGACTCGGGCGTGGTGATGAGGATATGGGGCGGCCGCCGCAACATGCGCTGGCGCTCGCACGCGGGCGTATCGCCGCTGCGCACCAGCACGCGGATGTCCGGCAGCGCCACACCGTCCGCGGAGGCGAGGCGCTGAATCTCCGCCAGCGGTTCCTGAAGATTCTTCTGGATGTCGTTGCCCAGCGCCTTGAGCGGTGAAACGTAGACCACGCTGGTTCTGTCTTCCAATGGACCCATGGCGGCCGCGGTGACCAGCCGGTTGATCGCCCAGAGAAATGCGGCCAACGTCTTACCGGAACCGGTCGGCGCCGCAATCAGTGTGTCTTCACCGGCAGCGATGTGCTGCCAGCCCGCCGCCTGCGGCGCCGTCGGCTCACCGAAGCGTTCGGCAAACCAACGCGCAACCAGGGGATGAAAGAACTCGATTTTCACGGGACCGATACCAGTACAAACATAGCATGCTTGCGCTGGCAAGAGGGCCTGGGGTTACGACCGGGGACGCCGCGCCGCGGCAATCCCGCGCGACGGGAACGCGGTGCGACAGGCAGCGACGATCAACGCGGTTCAACGCCGAGGCCGCGTTCCCGTGCCCGCCCGCTGCCGGTTCTGTTCGGCTCCCGGTCTCGTGTGAGGCTGGGCGGCCGGCGCTCCGCTACTGCGTTCCTCACCTCGTTCCGGTTCGGGCACCACAAAGATCTCGCAGTCGGGATCCTGTTTATCGGGACGCTTCTTGCTGCTGAGGACCAGGAAGCGGCCGCCGTTGCGGAGCAGCTGCACGGCGGCGTCGAGGTTGTCCTGCTGGACTCGGCCGGACAGGTAGGGCTTGTTGCCCTCCCGACTGAGATTCTTCCAGAGCACTCCGAGCTTGATCTTGTCGTCTGCCATTGTTCACCCTCGTAGTTTAGGTTGACGGTTGCCACGCAGTACAGTGCAGTTACTACACTGATGGCCGTCATGTCAATATACTTGTAGGCTACCATGATGTGGCTGATGATTGGAAGGGAGATGAGAAAACAGATGCGACTGCTTTGCGGCCGGCTTGACCAAGGCAGATTGGCTGCCCTCAGCCTACCCCTTCGTGGTGCGGTTCACCCGTTCAAGGCGAGAGATGACCTCATCCAAGTTCTGCAGGCGCTCCCGGAGTGCGTCAGCTCTGAGGACCACGCCGCCGTTCCTCCAGGCGTTCGCCGGTCAGGCGCCATTGTTCTTCCAGAAACGGCTTGAAGTCCCAGTAGCGAGCGAGCGCGCGGGTAACGAACTCGGTGTCGACGTCAGGATCACGCGCGTAGAGGCATGTTCCCGTTGCCGCGACCTCGTGCGCCAGCACCACGGAGGCTTCGTTGAGCGATACGAGATCGATGGGCACACCGGTTGTGGCCGCCGCGTCCGCCCGCAGCCGCATCAGCTCATCTAGCGACAGCGGTGGGTCGGTGAGGACGGCGAGGTCGAGGTCACGCACGAGCTTGCGCTCTGGGTCCGCTGCCGAGCCGAAGAGATATACCAGCTTGACGCGCAAGTCCCGAGCCAGCTCCTGCGCCGCACCACTCGCCGCCGTACGCGCTACATCAGCGGTGAGGTGGCGGATGGCGTCCATGATTGGGGACTCTAGCACAGATTGCGCCCCCACTGCATCGCGACGACGGCACTGGAAGCAGGTCGCAACGCGCGAAAAGTGGTTGACGCTACGCGCCACCACCGTTGGCGCGGAGTTCTCGTCGCTGCGCCTCGGTGCCGAGACGCGCCCAACACAGAGGGCACTCGGCCAGCTCATCCGCGCATACGGGGCCGCTGGCCGTTTGATAGCCCCGTCCGCGGCTCTATGCGACCAACGACTTGAGCTGCCCGCTGCTCTGCAGCCGTGCCGCCAGCTTTTCATTGCGCGACACGGCGATGTCGAGCAGGCGCACGAACATGAAGAACGAGATCTGTTCGATGACCGTCATTGGGTTGGTGATCCCGCCGGTCCAGAACTCGGTCCAGAGTTTGTCGATCTCGCTACGCAATTGTCCGGTGATCATGGCGCTACTCCAGCAACGCTAGCCCGCTACGCAAGTCGACTGTGAGCCGCAGGCCGCGCACGTAGTCCAACCCAAGCAACCCGTCGACGCCGGCACTGGGCGGCAATGTGTGGCCGAGCACAGCGAAATCGGTTCGCTGTTGCTCGAGAGCGGCGATCTGCCGCAAGGTGATCCGCGGTGCGAACTCAACCCCGCTGCCGGTGGTGACCTGCACGCGATCGGGAGCGAGGGCCGGGGCGTAGCCGATGGCCACCAGCATCCCAACGTTCACGACGGTGCTTGTCGCTCCGGTGTCGAGGGCGAGTCGCAGGACAACACTGCCGCTCGGTCCCCACAGTTCCGCCGGAACGATGATCAGCCCCTCGCGAGGATCAAAGGGAATGCTCATAGAACAATCGCGGTGTCCTTGGGCATCTTGCCCGTGTACAAGATGGCGAATCGTGGCGGCCGCAGCTCGACGGCCTTGCGGTAGACTTCGTCGCGGTCCGTGCTGTGCCAGCGCACGGTTCCACCTTGCACTCTCAACGTGGTGTCGGTGTCCGGGGCTTCGACCAGTACCCACTCAGCAGGGAATCGGGTTTCGATTTGGGCGACTGTCAGCACTTCATCGCTCATGGTTGATCCTCCTTACGGCTTTGCACATAAAGTCCGTTGACGGCGGGCACCCTTCGATACGGCCCCTGAAGATGACTCCCCGCACGCGCCCAGTCGCGATTTCTTCAACGACAGCAGATGGAACGACCATACGTCGCGCCAGCTCCGGAAGTAGCCGGAGCTGGCCGATTTGATGCAAATACTGCAGCGGCGAGGTGTCGCAGATGACCTCAGGCAAGGCGGGCTTCCCGGGCGAGTTCGTCTTCGGTCAGTCGGAAGGTGTCTAC